>JAIOII010001195.1 GCA_019912685.1 Kofleriaceae bacterium | reverse complement strand
GCGGCGAGACCGTGGCGTCCACGGCGCGGCGGAGATCGAGGATGTTCATCGCGCCGTCCCCTTCGTGTCGAGCCGCGCGAGGGCGCGGGTGGCGGCGGTCACGCGCATGCGCGCCGTCGTGGCGAACGTGCCCATCAGCTGCGCGATCTCCGGATACGAGAGCTCGAGCACCTCGCGCAGGACGAAGGCGATCCGCTGCTCCGGTCCGAGCCCGTCGAGGAACCCGAGGGCGCGCTCGATCTCGGCGCGCTGGGCGAGGCGCTGCTCGGGCGACGCCGACGTGTCGGCGACCTCCTCGTCGAGCGGCGCGCCGGCCTCGGGGCGGCGCCGGCGCGCGCGCAGGTGATCGAGCGCGACCCGCACCACGATGCGGTGGAGGAACGTCGCGAGCGCCGCGTCCCCGCGGAACCGCGGCAACGCGCGATGGAAGCGCACGAACACGTCCTGCAAGAGGTCCTCGCGCTCGGCCCGCGGACCGACGAGCCGCGTGAGCAGCGCGTGGACGCCGCCGGCGTGCATGCGATAGAGCGCCGCGAACGCGAGCTGATCGCCGGCGACGGCGCGCGCCACGAGCGCATCGAGCTCGTCGGCCGACGGCGCAGGCGGAGACACGCGGGCGATCGCGACGGTCACGTCGGCTCCGTCAGTGGGCCCACTCGACGCCGGCGCCGAGCCAGCCGCCGTACGCCGTGTAGTTCGAGGCCGAGTTGCACGCGGTCCCGGCGCCGCCGAGCACGAAGTGCCCACCGAGCTCGCCGACGAGCCGCGACCGCGCCCCCAGCGGGAGGAAGACCTTGGCGGCGCCGTAGGCGCTCTGCGCGTGCCCCCACTCGGCGGCGCCGCACGAGCTCTCGCGGAAGTTGATCACCTGCCCGCCGAGCTCGATCGCCGCGGCCCCGGCGTGCCCCTCGATGCCGACCCGCACCGGGACGAGCATGCTGCTCGTGTCGAGGTAGCCGTCGTAGCGCCCGAACCCGAGCGTCCCGACGAGCCGCACGTTGGGCGCCATCGCGCGCGCCGCGCCGATCGTCGCGAACGCGATCCAGTAGCCGTTGTCGTCCCGCGTCATCGCCGCCCCGGCCACGAACGACGTCCGGTGCGCCGGCGGCGCCGGCGCCGGCGGCGCCATCTCGTCGATCACCGGCTCCTCGGCGTCCGCCACCTGCGGCTCGTCGAGCATGCCGGTGACGATCAGCGCGACCACGCGGCTCGACGCGGCGCGGTCGTGATCGGGCAGCGTCACGACCTGGCTCCGGTCGCCCACGATGACGACCAGCTGATCCATGCCGAGCTTCGCGACCTTGATCACGACGTCGCCGCCGCGTCCGGCGGCGGGCGTGCGGATGTCCACGGCGTCCGCGAGGTCGGCCTCGGTGAAGGGCGCGCCGGGGTCGACCTCGACACGGACGCCGGCAGAGGCGGTGGGACTGGCCGCGGCGGTGGCCGCGGCCAGCAGGAGGAGGGATGGGAGGCGGGCTGGCTTCATGTCCGGTTAGTCGCCGGACGCGGCCGGATCAGCAACGCCGCCGGTTTTTTCTCTCAGGTCGAGCGCACCCGCAGGAGCGCGAGGTCCGATGGCCGCAGGCGCACGCGCTCGCCGGCCCGCGCGCCGCGCAGGATCTCCACGTCGATCCAGCCGAGGATCTCGAAGTTGATCACGCGCACGCGGGTGTTCGGACGCAGCAGCAGCTGCTTGCCGTCGCGGATGCGCAACGCGGTGATCAGATCGCCGCGCACATCGGAGGTCGCGAGCTGGTCCCCCACCTTCAGTCGCGTCTGTCGCAAGAGAGTGAGCACGATCGGAGCCCCTCTGCAGTTGGTGTTCCAACCGTAGCGAAGGGATCTGACGTATGCCGCGGCGATCGAGCTTGCGTGAGCTGCACATCTGATCAGGTCGTCAGCTCATCACGATGAAGAGGACGGCGACGATCACCGCGAGCACGAGGCCGATCAGCATCAGGTTCCGCGAGCTCGTCGTCGGCGCATCGTGCGCCTCGACGCGCGCGCGTGGCAGCGGCGCACGCCCTCCGGGCGATGCCGAGGTCGACGCCGTCGCGACGCCGCGCAGCTCGATCGCCCCGACGTTCTGCATCCCGATCATGCGCCCGCCGTCGAGCACGAAGTCCCGCTGCCCCAGCCCGCGGCGCGCCGGCCCGACGTACCGCCAGCTCGTGAGGCGGCCGGCGCGGAGCATCCTGTCGCCGCTGGTCGACGAGAGCGCGTACAGGAGCGGCACCAGGACGGTCGTGCGCGTGCCGTCCGCGAGCACCACGTCGGCGCGCGGCACGAGGCGGTCGATGAAGTTCCGCGGCGGCAGGAACGTCACCGAGCGCAGCGCCGCGAACGGGAAGTACATGAGCCCCGACGGCCCGTACGTCTCGAGCATCGCGCCGATGCCATCGTCGGAGTCGACGATCGACGAGAACTCGCGCGCCGTGCCGTCGCGGAACACGAGCTTGCCGGCGACCGGCGGGATCTTCGCCTTGTCCCGCGCGATCGCGCCCTCGAGGAGCGCCTTGTCGTCCTGCAAGAGCGCGACCGCGGTCCCCGCGTACACGCCGAGATGAGGCAGCGGCTCCGACGACGTGAGCGCACCGGCGGCCTCGACGTCGGTCCAGCGCGCCGCCCGCTCGCGCTCGCCCCGCACGATGACCTCGACGAGCTCCGCCTCGGCCACGCCGGTGAGCTGCCGCGCCGCGCCCGCATGATCGCCGGTCAGCGACAGGAGGAACGCCTCGGTCGCCTTGCCGACCGAGGTCCGCGCGTGGTCCGTCGTCCGGTACGCCGCGAGCGCCTTGGCGTAGTCGCCGTCGTCGAGCGCCGCCGCGAACGCCTCCGTCGAGCCCATGCCATATCGTAGCGCGCGCCGAAAACGGCACGGGCGGCCCGGAGGCCGCCCGCGCGGAGTTGCCGGACTGTGCCGGGTTCCGTCAGTCCATGTCGTGGTCGTGACCGTGACCGCCCGCCGCCTTGTCTTCCTTCTTGGGCTTCTCGGCGATGAGCGTCTCGGTGGTCAGCATGAGGCCCGCGACCGAGGCCGCGTTCTGGAGCGCGGTGCGCACGACCTTGGTCGGGTCGATGACGCCGGCCGCGACGAGATCCTCGTACACGAGCTTGGCGGCGTTGAAGCCGAACGAGTCCTTGCCCTCGCGCACCTTGGCGACGACGATCGAGCCGTCGACGCCGGCGTTGTGCGAGATCTGGCGGAGCGGCTCCTCGAGCGCGCGGCGCACGATGTTGACGCCGTAGCGGCGATCGTCATCGAACGTCAGCTTGTCGAGCGCCGACAGGCAGCGGATGAGCGCCACGCCACCGCCGGGGACGATGCCCTCCTCGACGGCCGCGCGGGTCGCGTGCATCGCGTCCTCGACGCGCGCCTTCTTCTCCTTCATCTCGACCTCGGTCGCCGCGCCGACGCGGATGACCGCGACGCCGCCGACCAGCTTGGCCAGACGCTCCTGGAGCTTCTCGCGATCGTAGTCGCTGGTCGTGTCCTCGATCTCGCGGCGGATCGTCTTCACCCGCTCGTCGATCTTGGCCTTGGTCCCGGCGCCCTCGATGATCGTGGTGTTCTCCTTGTCGATCACGATGCGCTTGGCGCGGCCGAGATCCTGGAGCGTGAGGTTCTCGAGCCTGAGGCCGAGATCCTCCGTCACCGCCTGGCCGCCGGTCAGGATCGCGATGTCCTGCAGCATCGCCTTGCGGCGATCGCCGAAGCCCGGCGCCTTGACCGCGACCACGTTGAGCGTGCCGCGCAGCTTGTTCACGACGAGCGTGGCGAGCGCCTCGCCGTCGACGTCCTCCGCGATGATGAGGAGCGGGCGGCCCGACTTGGCGACCTGCTCGAGGAGCGGGAGGAGCTCCTTCATGTTCGAGATCTTCTTCTCGTGCGACAGCACCCACGCGTCCTGGAGGACCGCCTCCATGCGCTCGCCGTCGGTGACGAAGTACGGCGACAGGTAGCCGCGGTCGAACTGCATGCCCTCGACGACGTCGAGCTCGCTGGTCAGCGTCTTGGCCTCCTCGACCGTGATGACGCCTTCCTTGCCGACCTTGTCCATCGCGTCGGCGATCATCTCGCCGATCGTCGCGTCACCGTTCGCCGAGATGGTGCCGACCTGGGCGATGTCCTTCTTGCCCTTGGTCGCGACCGACATCTCCTTCAGCTTCTCGGTGATCGCCGTGACCGACGCCTCGATGCCGCGCTTCAGGTCCATCGGGTTGAGGCCCGCGGCGACGAGCTTGGCGCCCTCGTTGTAGATCGCCTGGGCGAGCACGGTCGCGGTGGTGGTGCCGTCGCCGGCGACGTCGGAGGTCTTCGACGCGACCTCCTTCACCATCTGCGCGCCCATGTTCTGGAGCTTGTTCTCGACCTCGACCTCCTTGGCGACGGTGACGCCGTCCTTGGTCACCGTGGGCGAGCCCCACGACTTCTCGATCACGACGTTGCGACCACGCGGGCCGAGCGTGACCTTGACCGCGTTGGCCAGCATGTTGAGGCCCTTGGCGATCTCGCTGCGGGCAACGGTGGAGAAAACGATTTCCTTGGCAGCCATGTGCGTATTTCCTTGTCCGGATCCTGGATCTCGAGCGTCGTGATCAGTCGATGACCGCGAGGAGATCGTCCTCGCGCATGATGAGGTGATCTTCGCCGTCGATCTTCACCTCGGTGCCGCCGTACTTCGAGAACAGCACCTTGTCGCCGGCCTTGACGTCGAGGGCCACGAGCTTGCCGTCCTTGTCGCGCTTGCCGGCGCCCACGGCCAGCACCTTCCCCTGGATCGGCTTCTCCTTGGCGGTGTCCGGGATGAACAGGCCACCGGCGGTCTTGGTCTCCTCGTCGAGGCGCTTGACGATGATGCGGTCGTGCAGCGGACGGATCTTCATTGGTCGTTGTCTCCTTGGCCGCTACGTATAAACACGCCCCCTCGCGTTGGCAACCCCGCATATGAGAGTGCTAAGAATTACCGAAAAAACAAGCTGTTACTGACAGTTAGCGACACACGGGTCAGCGCCATATCGAGCCTCGTTCAGGCGTGGTAGAGCCGTCGTCGACCCATGGCGCTCACGGACTACGAGAAGTACATCCGGACGGACGAGCTCCTGTCCCTCCAGAAACCGGCGGATTCCCTCACCTGTCACGACGAGCTGCAGTTCCAGGTGGTCCACCAGGCCGCCGAGCTCTGGATGAAGCTGGTCGAGCACGAGCTGCGCTTCGCCTGCGCCTTGCTCGCCGAGGGCCAGGCGCAGGTCCCGCGCGTGCTCACGACGCTCGGACGCGTCGCCCGCATCCAGCGCGTGCTCCTGCACCAGCTCGATCTGCTCGACACCATGTCACCCGCCGACTACATGACGATCCGCACCGGTCTCGGTCGCGGCTCGGGTCAGGAGTCGCCGGGCTTCAAGACGATGCTGCGCCTGCCCGGCGAGCTCGTGTGGCCGGCGTTCGCCACCTTCCTCGAGAGCACCGGCGTCTCGCTGCGCGAGATCTACGAGCACCCGCACGATCACCACCAGCTCTTCCAGCTGTGCGAGAGCCTGGTCGAGTACGACCAGCTCCTCCAGCTGTGGCGCCAGCGCCACCTCATGATGGTCTACCGCACGATCGGGACCGGCACGCCGTCGCTCAAGGGCAAGCCGTCGGACCTGCTCGCCCACGGCATGAAGCAGCGGTTCTTCGCCAGGCTCTGGGACGTGCGCGACGAGGTCTTCGCCGAGTGGACGGCGACGATGCAGAAGGCCGGCAAGGATCATGGCTACCACGGCTGACGGCACCCCCGCGCCGTTGGTCGATGATCCGCTGCTGACGTGGCGCCCGAAGTTCCCGGCGCTCGAGCACTGCGTCCACATGATCTCCCACTCGCTCGGCTGCGTGCCGGCGAAGGCGGAGGAGGACCTCGCCGAGTACTTCGATCTCTGGGCGAAGCGCTCGATCACCGCGTGGGACGAGTGGATCCCCGAGCTCGGCCGCGCCGCCGCGCGCCTCGAGAAGATCCTCTCGGCGCCGCCGGGCACCGTGACGATGCACCCGAACGTCTCGACGGTGATGGCGGTGCTCGCGTCGTGCTTCGACTACGGCGAGCGGCCGAAGGTCGTCTACGAGTCGCTGATGTTCCCGTCGGTGTCGTACGTGTGGAAGGCCGAGGAGCGGCGCGGGGCCGAGGTCGTGGTCGTGCCCTGCCCCGACGGCAAGACCGTCGACGCCGACGCGCTGTGCGCCGCGATCGACGAGCGCACGATCGCCGTGCCGATCCAGCACGTCGTGTTCGGCACCGGCTTCATCCAGGACGTGAAGAAGATCGTCGCGCGCGCCCGCCAGGTCGGCGCCCACGTGATCCTCGACTGCTACCAGTCGGTCGGCACGCTGCCGCTCGACGTCGTCGACCTCGGCGTCTCGTTCGCGTGCGGCGGCTCGGTGAAGTACCTGTGCGGCGGGCCCGGCGCCGGCTGGCTTTACGTGCGCCCCGATCTGATCGACAAGCTCGAGCCGCGCGTCACCGGGTGGTTCGCGAACGCGCACCCGTTCGCGTTCACCATGCCCGGCCAGACCTATGCCGACACGGTGATGCGCTACCAGAACGGCACGCCCGCGATCGCGGCGCTCTACCAGGCGCGGGCCGGGCACACGATCATCGGGGAGATCGGGGTCGCGCGCATCCGGGAGAAGAGCCTGGCCTTGACGGCGCGCGCGATCGCGCACGTCGACGAGCTCGGCTTCACGCTCTCGAGCCCGCGCGAGCCGGCACGACGGGGCGGCTCGGTGGTGTTCGACTTCGTCGGCGCTGCCGATGTTTGCCGCGAGCTCAACCGCCGCCGCTTCTTCTGCGATCACCGGCCCGGGGTGGGCATCCGCATCGCGCCGCACTTCTACACCAAGGCCGAGGAGGTCGACCTCTTCTTCGCCGAGATGAAGAAGATCCGCGGTTGACCCGGCGCCGACGAAAGCGCGCTATCATCGGTGCATGCCGGCGCTGATCGAGACGGCCTACGTGGAGGCCGTCAAGCTCCTCAACCGTTTCGTCGATCCCGCCGCCGCGTCCCAGGTCGCCGAGCTCGTCCAGGCCTGGAAGCCGCTGCCGGACGACTGGGAGCGCGTGTTCATGCCCGAGGCCGCCGAGAAGGCGCGCATCGCGTACAAGCCGCTCTGGGTCTCGCCGCCGCCGCCGTTGCCGCGCCCGGGCCAGACCGTCGTGCGCGTGCGGGTCGCGGACGCCGCCGACTTCGCCGCGGACAACGCGCGCGCGAAGGCATTCCCGGGCGGGTTCACCAGCATCGCGTCGTCCCTCGTGCCCGGCAACGTCTGGGTCGCGTGGGAGTACCTGGCGCCCGGCGAGAGCGCGGGCATGTCGTTCAACGGGCTCGTCTACCTGGGCGCGCCGGACGGCTCGGACGGACGCTTCGTGTGGTTCCCCAAGCCGTGGAAGTTCATCGACTTCTGATCGGCTACGGCAGCTCGTCGGTGTGAGGCACACCGAGCCACGTCGAGAGATCGAGCCCCATGAAGGTCGCCCATGCGGCGTCGATCATCACGTTGTCGATGCCGTACGTCGGGTCGAGCTCGGCGGCCGGGTCCTCCTCCTCGGCGACGATCACCTCGGCGCCCGCGCGCGTGATCAGCTTGACGCCGCGCCGACCGAGCGAGCCGGGATCGAGGAACGAGACCACCCGGTCCGCGTCGTCGCGCGCGACGACGTAACCCGCCAGCGTCAGGATCGTGTCACCGTTGGTCTCGACGACGGTCTCGGTGAGCGACCACACCGTGAAGCGGCCGTCGGCGCTCCACGTGAACGGACACACGCCGCTGGTCGCGCCTTGCCGCACGCCGCGGCCGCGCAGCTCGTCGCGCCAGGTCGCATGCTCGTCCTCGCTCATCTCGGTGGCCGCCATCTCGGTGAGCTTGCCGTCGGCGATCGAGCACACGGCGAGGCGCACGCGCAGGCCGCCTCGGTCCCACACGGCGAGCAGCTCGCCCGGGTACGCCAGCGCCTGCGCGAGCGACATCGGCATGGCTCACCCGACGGGCAGGAAGCGGCCGTTGACCATGCGCCACACGTTGCCCGGCGGCAGCGGCAGGTCCTCGGCGTGGATCGTGTCGTGGCGGCGGAGCTGACCGTCACGCGGGACGACGATCTCGCGCTCGATGAGCCGACGATGGGCGACCCACCAGGTCCGGATCACCCAGCCCTCGTCGGTGCGGCGGTGCTGCTCGGGCGCGATGCTGCCGCCGAGCCGAGCGCCGAGCTCGTCGACGCGGGCCTGCTCCTCGGGCTTCAGGCCCGGGTGCCAGGGGATGTCCGAGTACGTCCCGATCTTGAGCTCGCCGTTGGCGTACTCGCGCGTCCACGCGTTGCCGTAGGTCGCGTACGCCGCGGCCGTGGCCTCGTCATCGAGCTCGCCCGGCGGATCGTGCGCGGCGACCTTGCGCAGGTTCTCCAGGTGCGCGCTGAGCACGTGCATGCCGCCGTCGTAGGCCGCGACGAACACGCGGCGCGCCGGGAACGGCATGGGCGAACCGACCTCGAGGACGCGGTGGCGGCGGAACCACGGCTGATCGATGCGCTCGATCTTGAGGTTCCCGGCGAGGCGGTCGATGAAGGACGCGGCCTCCGCGCGAACCGCCGTCTCCAGCTGCGCCTGCTCCTCCGACGACAGCGTGATGGTGGTGCGGCCGAGCTGCATGGCGGCGATCCTATCTCATGGGAGCTCGAAGCGTCGCTGCGCGTCGGCGAGCTCCCGCATCAACGTGACGACGCGGCGAGGGACCTCGAGCGACTGCAGCGCGGCGACGAGCTCCGGCGTGGTGCCGCGCAGGAGGGCGCGCTTGGTCTCGCTCCCGCCGCTCCTCGAGAGCACGCAGACGTCGAGCTGGCGCGCGTCCGTCGGCTCGGTGCCGGTCGGCGTCAGCCGCGGGGTCGCCGAGACTCGCAGCTCGACGGTGCCGGCGGTCCAGCCGGCGTGCTCGACGGCGAACGCCTCGACGAGCGCGGGAAAGCCGCCGGTCTCCGCGATCTCGCCGGCCCGCGCGACGAGGGCCGTCACCGCGCGGGCGGCGGCGGCGCGCGCCGGTCCCCAGTCGCTGTCGTCGGCGCCGGTCATCAGGGGAGCTCGTCGGTGTGGGGCACGCCCAGCCACGCGGCCAGGTCACGCCCGAGGAAGGTGGCCCACGCGCCCTCGACCATCACGTGATCGACGCCGTAGGTGGGATCGAGCTCGGCGGCCTTCGACCGCTCCTCGACGATCGTGATCGCCGCGCCGCCGCGCGTGACGACGTTCACGCCGCGGTGCCCGGGCGACGCCTCGTCCCAGAACGAGACGACCCCGGCGACGTCACCGCGCCGGATGCGCGCGCCGGCGCGCGTCGTGAGGAGGTCGTCCTTGCCCTCGGCGATCACGCCGTGCGGCGCGAGCAGCGCCCACACCATGAAGCCGCCCTCGGCGCTCCACACGAACGGGCCCGGCATGTCGGACGCGCCCTGGCGCACGCCGCGCCCGCGCAGCGCGAACGTCAGCTCCGCGCGCCGCGCCTTCGTCATCGGCGCGACGGCGAGCCGCTCGAGCCGCCCGCCGTCGACCGCATAGACGTGCAGGTTCTCCTCGCGCGTCGACAGATCCCAGACGGCGAGCAGCTCGCCCGGGTGCGCCAGCGCCTGGTCGATCGTCATGCTCATGGCGTCGCCTCCTGTCGCCAGGCCGCGAGCAGGCGCGCGCCGCCGACCTCGTCGGGGCCGCCGTCGCCGCCGGCGGTGAAGTCGCAGCCGACGAGCTGCACGTCGCCCTCCAGCGCCGGGGTGCCGACGAGGCCGTGCATGCGGCAGCGCTCGAAGACCGTGCCGTCGAGCCGCCACCCCTCGACCTTCAGGCCGCGCAGATCGCACTCGACGAAGCGCGCGCGCCGCGCGGTGCCGAGGCGCCGCAGCGTCGGGTCGAGCCGGCTGACGTCGGCGCCGCGCAGGTCGACGCGATCGAACGTGGCGTCGTCGAGGATCGAGTCGCGCATGCTCGCCTCCCTCAGATCGAGCTCGCTGAACTGGCCGCTCCACGTGCTCCGCCCGGCGGTGATGCGCTGCCAGTCGCCGCCGGCGGCGACGACGTTGGTGAGGTTGACGAGGCCCAGCCGCGAGGCGGTGAAGTCGCAACGTTCGAGCACGGCGCCGTCGAGCTCGGTCTGCACGAGGTTGCAGCCGAGGAAGCGCGTCCGGCGCATCGTCGCCTCGCGGAACACGCCGAAGGAGAAGTCGATCGACGTGAACGTGGTGTCCTCGAAGAGGCCGCCGGTGACGTCTTTCGTCGTCATCCCGAAGCGCGACCACTCCTCGTTGCGGAACACGAGCTGGCCGTCACCGGTGCGCCCTCGCTTCAGCCACGCCCGGTGCTGCGCGAAGCGGCCGTCGAGGCCGGTCGGCGCCGGATGGGCGCCGGGGCGCGCGTCGACCGTCGCCTTCGCCTTGTCGTACGCCTCGTAGAGCGCCACCGCCCGCGCGATCTCCGCCTGGACGGCGGCGTCACCGGGGTGGAACTTCGCCAGCTCGTTCAGCGCGACGCGCGCGCGGCCGAGGTGCCCGCGCCCTTGCGTCCACGCCTCCATCGTCGGGAGCTCCGCAGGGTCGCCGGCGACCAGCGCGAGCTCGCGATCGGCGACCGCCCGAAACGCGGCGGCATCGAAGAGCCTGGACGTCTCGTCGACCGGCCCGAGATGCCAGATCGGCGCGTTCTGGTGTGGCTCGAGCGGCGCGAAGCTGAACTCGCGCATGGTGCCGCAGTGCGCACAGGTCGCCGTGAAGGCACCGCTCCGGTACGCCGGCCGGTCGTCCTTCACTCCTCGCTTCCCGCAGGTCTCACACGGAGATTCGTCGACGAAGAAGTCGATCTCCTTCGATGACCGCGGCGTCGCCGGCAACTCCATCACGGCGAAGCTATCATGACGAGATCAGTCGGTGGAGGGCGGCGACACGCTCGGCGTCGAGGACACCGAGCCGCGCTTCGATCCCCGTTCCCACGAGATACGCGTCGACGTGCGGCAAGAAGTTGCCGACGTTCTCGGGCGTCACGCCCGAGGCGAGCGCCAGCGCACCGTCGGATCCGAGCCCGGCGCGCATCGCCGCCACTTTCTCGACCCGCGCCTCGTGCCCGGTGCCCGGACCGCTCGTGCACACGACGTCCATGTACCCGCGCGCGACGCGCGCCGCCCATTCCAGCTTCGCGTCGGCGACCTCGCGCTGGTACTTGAAGGCCACGCCGCCGAAGTAGAGGCCGCTCCAGTCGACCTCGCGCCGCGCCGCGACGAACGCCGCGGCCTCCGGCTGCTGCGCTGCGTCCTCGTCGATGTGGGCGTTGTCGGACCAGATGCCGTCGAGCCGCCCGTCACCCGCCTCGAGCCCGCGCTCGAGGATCTCGATGGGCGAGAAGCCGAGCAGGTTCACGCCGACCCACAGCGCCGGATGCCGCCCGCGGATCTCCATCATCAGCGCGAGCACCTGCTTCTCCGACATCCCCTGGTTGATGACGAACACGCCCTTCACGCCCGCCGCCACCGCCACCTCGACGCTGGCCAGCGCCTCGTCGCGCCCCACGGGATGGATCACCGGGAGCAGGACGCGCGGGACGCCGAAGGCTTCTACGATGCGGTTCATCGACATCTGCTCGCCAGGATGGCGTCGACGGCCTCGAGCATCTCGGCGCGAGCCCGTTCGCTGCCCTTTCCGAGCGCGTGCCAGCCGTCTAGAAACAAGGTGCTGGACTCGCTGCTCACGATCCAGTGGGAGATGCTGCGCACATACGGATGCACGAAGCCGGCCTCGGCCAGCTTCGTCATGTCCTCGCGAAGCTGTTCGCATGCCTCGGGGTGGAACGGCGCCCTCGTCTGGTCGGCGGTCTCGAGCCACTCGCCCTCGAGCGCCTTGTAGCGCGTGACGAGCACGGCTTCCTTCCGCGCGGGGTTGATGGGCAGGAGCTCGACGAGCTCCGGCGCGGCCACCAGGTCGAGCGGTTTCACTTGCTCGAGCGCGGCGATCTCGCCGTCGAACGTGTTCGCGGACCCGACCTTGATCTCGTACTCGTACTCGCGGAAGACGAGTCCGCCGAAGATCAGCACGTGCGGCAACGCTTGCAGCGCGGAGATCACCCCGTCGAGCTGATCCTTTTCCGGGAGGTCCTGCCTCACCTTGTCGATGAGGTCCGCGATCTGTTTCTGGATCTGCATTCTTCAGCCGGCCGGGTGATCAGGATGCCGGCCCCATCGGGTTGCCGCTGGCGTCGATCGGCGTGCCGCCGCGCTGCGCGGTGCCGCGGTACTGGTTGGCCCACGCGTGCAGCTGCCGGTAGGCGTTGAGGAAGCGATCGAGCTCCTCGTCGGTCAGGTCGTCGACGCCGAGCTCGACGAAGCCGTCCTTCTTCGTGCCGCGGCCCGGGAAGCCGGCCTCGGCCTGATCGAGCGTGACGCGGACCTTCATCTTGCCGGAGAGGAAATCCTCGATGATCTTGTGGGCGCGCGCGTACTCCTCGCCCATCGAGGTCTTCTCGACCGCGTGACCGTCGGTCGAGAGGATCGTCTGCACCTGGTTGAAGATGAGGGTGAGGAACGAGTGGTCCGAGAAGTCCTCCTCGGGCTTCTGCGTCCGCTGGCCGTCCGGTGCGTCCGTGGCCTGATCGGCGACGTTGGTCGCGATGTTCGAGCCGAGGTTCACCTCGGCGATCACGCCGAGCTCGGCGAGCGCCTTGGCCTGCTCCGGGTTGGTGTGGGTCGCGTGGCCGAAACGCACGGTGACTCGCTTGGGATCGAGCAAGCCCTCGGCCTCGAGCTCGCGGAGCACCTCGATCATCGCCTCGACGTTGTTCTCGGCGCGGTCGTAGTGGATCGGCTTGCCGTCCTTGCCCTCCCAGCGCCGGTTGAACGCGTTCCAGACCGCGCCCTTCATCGGGTTGATGGCGCCCTCGCCGACGTGCGGGCGGAAGACGAGCACCTGCCCCTTCGCCTTCGCCGCCTCGACCAGCGCCATGTACATCATCTTGAAGCGCTGCTTGCCCTTGGCCGAGAACTCGTAGAGCTCCTGGCCGGCGGTGTCGATGCCGACGATGTCCTGACGCTCGACGACGCCCTGCTTGATCTTCTGCAGGTCGGGCGAGCGCTGCATCTCGGCGATGTAGCCCTCGACCTCCTTGATGCGCCGACGGTTCTCGTTGAGCCCGTTGGGGTCTCCGCCGCGAGCCTGATCCATCAGCCCCGGCTGCTGCTCCTGCAGCGTCGCGAGCTCGCTCTCGAGGACCTTGAGGGCAGTCTCGAAGCCGAACTGCTTGACCATCTCGCCGAGCCAGCGCGTCTGCTCGACCTCGTTCTCGAAGTCACGGGTGATCTTCGCGCGCTGCGACTTGCTGTCGACGCCGTCGAGGCGCCGCTCGAGCTCGGCCTTCTGGTCCGGTGAGAAGAAGCGCTCGCGGAAGCCCTCCCAGCGTCGATCCTGCTTGCCGTAGTTGATCGACAGCCCCATCGAGAGGAAGCGAACGCGGAAGTCCGCCGCGAGCTTCTGGGCGCGCTCGGGGTCGGTCTTCGCGATCTCGCGCAGGTTGGCGTCGATCGCCGCTTGCAGCATCTCGGCGCTGAAGCGCTTGGTGAGCTTGGCGATCGAGTTCGACTGCTCCGTGAGCAGGATGCCGTCCTCGATGAGCCGCTTGACGGTCAGGCGGCACAGCTCGGCGTAGGCCCGCAGCTCGCGCGCCTCGGCCTCCTCCTTGGTCTCGCCCGGCTGCTTCTCGCCGCCGAACTTCTCCTTGATCAGCTCGTCGCGGATCTCGTACGCGCTGTTGAAGTCCGTGTCCGGGCTCGCCTCGAGGCACTGCCGGACGGCGTCCTCGATCATCTCGTTCTTCACGCGCTCGAGCTCGGCGGCCTGCGCCGCCTTGTCGCCGGCGAAGTCGTTCAGCGCCTTCACCAGGCGCGGGTGCGTCGGCGGATCGGCGTTGACCGCCCGGAGGGTCTCCTCGGCGATGCGCATCGCGTCACCCGCGACACCGCGCTCCTTGATCGTCTTCTTGCCGCCTTCGTGGTGCGTGTGGCGAAGGTTGCTGTTCTCGAGCTTCGTGATCGCCTCGAGCAGCGCCTTCCAGCCGCCGAACTTCTCGGCGAAGACGTCGGTCTTGATCACGCCCAGCCAGTGGCTGTGGACCTCGGTGCCGCCGTGCTTGCCGTGCTCGCCGTCGACGCCGGTCTCCTCGAAGTCCTTGTCGCGCTGCGCCTTGGTCTCCTCGACGCGGCGGCGGTTCTCCTCGGCCTGCTGCTTGGGATCGACGATCTGCGGCGACGGGACCTTCGGGTTCTTGTTCTCCGTCTCTTTGTTCTGATCGGTCTGCTGATCGGTCTTCTGGTCGGTCGCGTTCTTCTTGTCGCCGAGGATGCCCTTGTCGACCTTCGCGTTGCTCTTCATGGCGCTCTGGACGATGCGGCGGTAGGCCGCGTCGAGGTCGCCGTTGGTCTTCGCGAGGTTGCGATCGATGAGGTCCTGGAGCGCGGGGCCGGTGCGGTGCTTGGACAGCGCGCGGTCGCGGAGATAGAGGATCTCCTTCGAGTTCTCGTCGGTCATCAGGTCGCGGACGAGGATGCGCCACTGCTTGCGCATCTCGTAGAGGGCCTCGGCCTTCTCCTTGTCGGTCTTGCCCTCCATCATGGTGAGCCACCGCGGCATGTCGGTCTTCTCGAGGATGCCGTAGAGCTCGCGCAGGTCGGCTTCGCTCTTGCCCGACTCGGCCTCGATCTCCGCCGAGATCGCCATCCAGCGCGCGAGGGCGTCGTCCGCCTTCTCGGGGTTGTTGGCCCACGCGCCGGGCTCGAGCGCCGCCAGCTCGTTCATCAGCGCCTCGAACTTGGGGTTCGCGGTATGCGGCGCGCCGACGTACTTGTCGAGGACGTTGCCGTACTTCTTGAGCGCGAAGTCGAGCAGCTCCTGCTTGGTCTGCGGCGGCGGCATCGCGTCCGCCTCGGCGTTGGGGATGACCTGCACCAGCGGCGCCGGCGACTTCGGCTTGTTCTCGCCCTCGCCTTCCTTCTTGGCCTCGAGCGCCTTCTGCTTCTGCTTGAGCGCCTCGATCGCCGCCATCACCTTCTGCAGGCCCTCGACCGACAGCGACTGATCGATACCCGCCGGCAGCGTCGGCGGGTTGGCCTCGAGGCCCATCTCGACGTTGCGCGCGTAGGCGTACATCTCGGACAGGTACTTCTCGTACGCCGCCTTGAGCGTCGGGTCGCCGTTGACCGCCTTCATCGCGGTCTCGATCGGTCCGGTGATCGCCTGGAGCTCGCTCTGGAGCGACGAGTCGATGCCGCGCACCAGCGGCTTGCCGATGCCGATGTCGTACGGGATGTGCTCGACGTTGGCGATCTGCATCGCCTGCTCGCCGATGATCTGGATCTCGCCCTTCACGCCGCTGGCGTACTCGACGTAGATGCAGACCGAGGTGAAGCCTCCCGCCATCACCTTGGACGCGTTGGTCGTGACCTCCTGCCCGGTCGCCGCGTGCGCTTCCGCCGCGAGCGCCGCCACCTGATCCGCGGTGAGGTACGGCTTGGCGTCGGCGCCGTGGAGGTTGTTGATCGCGGTGATCTTGAGCTGACCGGACTTGATCGCCTCGGCGAGCTTGGCCACCGTCTGCGCCATCACCTCCGGCGTCGCGTTGCCGATGACGACGCGCGTGCCGATCGCGTCCCAGATGTTCGCGATCGCGCTGTCGACGTCGGTCACCTGCGCACCGAAGTTGTCGATCGCGCGCTGGAGGCGGTTGGCGGCCGAGACCGGATCCTTGGCCCGCCCCATGATCTCGCCGAACTTGCCGAGGATGCCCTGGAGCAGCGCCTTGGCGTCGCCGAGCGTCGCCGCGTACTTCTCGTACGCCTTCTGGGTGAGCGCGACGAGCTTGGGATCCGGACCCTCGACCGGCGAGACGCCCTTGGGCGCGGCCTGCTGGGTCGTGGGGATCGGCGCACCCTGGTTCTGCGCGACGAGGCCGACCGGCGAGTGCGCGTCGTGCCACTGGCCGTACAGGTCGGCGTAGGTCGCCGGCTCGCCCGGCTTGAGGTTGCCGTCCTCGTCGACGGACGTCGACGGGGTGGCCGAGCCGAACACCGCCTGGAGCGCCGCGATGCCGGCCTGCTTGGCGTGCGCGTGGACCTGCTCCGCCGTGGCTTCCGGGTTGGCGTCGAGGAACGCCTTGGCCGCAGCGTCGTACGCGCCGAAGTACTCCTTGGCGCCGAACTGACGCTGCGCGTTCGGGCTCTCGACCTGGCCGGTCTGCTGGAAGTGCTCGAAGAGCGCCGCCTGCGCCTGGGACTCGTTCTTGAGGGTGTCGGCGACGTACTGGGCGCGCGTCTTGGTGATATCGACGTCCGTGTCGAACGTCTTGGCGTGGTGCACCTCGTGCGCGAGGAGGCCGGCGAGCTCGTTCGGATCGCTCGCCATCGACGGATCGATGTTGATGCGGTTGCCCTGACAGAAGCTCCCCTCGCCCGCGTTGAACGTGAGCGTGACGCCGAGGTCCTGGATCGCCTTGATCGCGTCCTGACCGACCTTCGACTTCATCGCCGCGTCCAGCATGACGATCGCCTTCGCGGCGGTCGTGGCGGTGATCTGGTTGGGCGCGAGCGGGCCGGGCGTGGCGTCGGCGACGACCTCGAGGTTCGAGGCGCCGGGCAGGTTCTGCAGCGCCGCCTGCAGCGCCTTGGGATCGCCGCCGGCGTGCGCCTGCTTGGCCGCGTCGATGTCGGCCTGCATCCTGGCGTTGGTGTCGACCGGCACGGTCGAGTCGGGGCCGCTGCCCTGCTTGCCGTCGAGCGGCGTCGACTGGTTGTCCTTGGCGTCGGTGTCGACGAGCGTGTCGGCGTCGATCGGCTGGGTCTTGTTGTCGTTCTGCGCGGTCTGCTTGCCGTCGGTCTGCGACGCCTGCTTGCCGTCGACCGGCTTGCCTTGCGCGTCGAGCGGGATCGTCTTCGACGTCGAGTCGGTGGCGGTGTTGGTGCCGTCGGGACCGGTGATCGTCGTCGACCCCTTGGCGTCGACCTGGACCTCCGTGGCGCTCTTCTTGACGTCGACCTCGGTCTTCGCGTCGATGCTGGTGTCGCCCTCCGATGACGTCGCGGTGCCGGTCGTCTGGGTCGACGCCGTCGCGGCGTCCGGCCCCGACGACCTGGTGTCGACCTTCTGCGTCGGACCCGACTTCCAGCCATCGCCGGACTTGAAGCCTTCACCGGTCGAGTAGCCGTCCTGCAGGCCGCGCAGCGCGGCCGAACCCATCGACTTGCCGAAGGCGAGCGCGACGTCGGCGCCGCTGCCGTTGTACGTGTTGGGATCGATCGCGGTCGTGAACGCCGCGCCGACCGCCTGGTTGATCGCGCCGCTGACCGCCTTGCCGTGGATGCCGCTCGACGCGAGCTTGTTCATGCCCGGCATCACGTCGCCGAAGCCGGTCGAAACCACCGCGGCGCCGGCGCCGGTGAGCGCCGCCTTGCCGACGCGCCCGCCGACCCCCTTGGCGAAGTCGACGAGGTCGCCCTTGTACAGGTTCTCGTCGAGGAGCGCGAGGATCAGCTCCTCGGTGCCGCTCTCGACCGCCTCCTCGAGCGCCTCCTTCACGATCTTGGCCGCGAGGCCGTTGCCGAACTTCCCCGCGAGCTTCTCGATCGCGCCGTTCAGCGCCTTGGTGTTGACCAGGCCGGCGGCGAGCGCCTCGGCCGCGACCTGCGCGAGCTCCTGCACGAGCTGCTCGTTCGACATCGAGGCGCCCGAGATGATCATCTTCGCCGACACGCCGGCGAGGCCGGAGATGAGGGCGACGAGCGCGGGCGCGGCGGTGCCGCCCGACGCGATCGTGATGACCGCGCCGACCGCGATCGCGACCGCGGTGCCGGCGGCGTCGGCGGTGGCGTCCTTGGCCTCCTCGTACTGCTTCTGCGAGCCCGCGACGAAGTCGAGCTGACCGGACCCCTTGAGGTCCTTCATCACCAGCTCGTCGAGCTTCTTCTGCCGCTCCGCGGGCGAGAGCCCCTCGAGCGAGGGATCGCTCTCGTGCTTCTTCTTCGCCTCCGCGATGTCCTTCTCGAGCTTCGCGACGTCCCACTCGAGCTGCTTGCCCGAGTCCGACCACATGTCCGTGATGCCGTTCGAGATGTCGTGCGGGTCGATGCCCATCGCCTTCGCGGCGAGGTAGCCGCCGGGGCCCATGAGGGCGGCCATGCCGACCTCGCCGATCCAGCCCGACTCCCCGCGCTCGAACGCGAGATCTTCCTTCGCGCGCTCGAGGGCTTCCTCGGGCGTCGTCGGGTTGCCCTTCAGCGACTGCTTGAGCTGGTGGCCCGTCCGACCCGACGTCTCGCCGGCGATGTCGTTGTTGAGGGCCTGCAGCGCCGGATCGTCCGGCTTCATGTTCTCGAGATCGGGAAGCGGCAGCCCCTCGGCCTCGCACTTGGCCTTCAGGTACGCCTTCTGGATCGCGAGGACCTCTTCCTTCGACTTGCCCTTGAGGCGGTCCTTCAACAGGTCATCGTCGGTGCCGATGCCCAGGAAGCCCTCGTTCATCCCGTAGTAGAGGGCGAAGCCGTCGTCCATCTTGCCGTTCTCGGCAATCATG
Source organism: Kofleriaceae bacterium (assembly GCA_019912685.1). GTDB lineage: Bacteria > Myxococcota_A > Polyangia > Haliangiales > Haliangiaceae > UBA2376. Next base: position 3,810 of record JAIOII010001195.1, on the reverse strand, counting down.
GACGCCTTCTTCTGATCGAGCTCGTCGAGCTCGTCCTTGCACATCGCCTCGAACGGCGAGATCTCCTTGCCCGTCTTCGGATCGACCTCCTTCGGCCAGTCCTTCGCGTACTTCTCGTTGAACTTGGCGATGATCGCCTCGCGCTCCTCCTTGCTCTTGCCCTCGAGCGACGCGTAGATCGCGCCACGATCGGTGCCGAGCCCGTCGGCGGCCGCCGCCATCTTCGCGGCCTCGGCGCTGGTCTTGTCGCCCGCGAGGAGCGCGGTCGTGACGTCCTGCTCCTTCGCCGTCAGCTCGCCCTTGAGGTCGCCCTCGAGCGTGCGGCCGGGATAACGCGCCTCGTACGCCTTCTTCAGCGCCTCGCGGTCCTCGGGCGTCTCGCACGACTCGAGCGCCTTGTAGAGCGCCGACTCGTCGGTGCCGCCGATGTCCGTGCCGAGCTCGTCTCCGAGGCCGGGCAGGACCGCGTTGCCGACCGCCTTGCGCACCGCCTCGCGATCGGCGCCGACCGTGTCGGCGATGCCGTCCGCGATGTCGGTCAGGAAGCCGCCGTGCATCGCCTTGTCGGCCTCGATCGCGGCGACCTCGCCCTGGTTGACCTTGCCGGTCTCGTCGTTGCCCTTCAGCGCCTTGGCGAGATCCTTGTCCATGCCGGACATCTCGTCCTCGAGCATGGCGTCGAGCTTGTCGCCGGTCTGCTTCTCGTACTCCGCCGCGACCTTCTTGCGGACCTCGGGATCCTTGATGTCCTTGAGCGTCGCGAGGATCTTCTCGTCGTCGGTGCCGAGGCCGTCGGAGGCGTTGTGCAGCTGCGCGACCGCCGCCTGCACCGGGTCGGCCGACATGAGCGCCTTGGCTTCCTTGAGGTCGGTGCCCGAGAGCTCGTCCTCGAGGATGGCGTCGAGCGACTGGCCCGGGTGGCGCTCGGCCCACGCCTTCTTCATCATCGCGATCTGCTCGGGCGACTTGCCCTTGAGCGCGTTGAACACCGCCGCCTCGTCGGTGCCCCAGCGGTTCATCGCGCCTTCGAGCTCGGTGACCGCCGTGTTCGCTGCCGTCTTCTCCTCGTCGGAGAGCTCGCGCTGCGGCCCCGTCGCCCCCGCCTCCTCTTCCTTGGCGTAGTCCTCGGTCTTGATGTCCTCGCCGGCGCCGATGCCCTCCTCCTCGAGCGCCGCCTGCAGCCGCTGGCCGGTCGCCTTCTCGTACTCGGCGATGACCTTCTTCTTCATCTCGGGGTCGGTGATGCCGGCGAGCGTGTCCTTCACCTTCTGCTCGTCCGTGCCCCAGCCCTCCATCGCGCTCTGCAGCTGCGCGACCGCGCCCTGCACCGGGTCCGCGGACATGAGCGCCTTGGCCTCCTTGAGGTCGGTGCCGTCCATCTCGTCGGCGAGATCGGCCTCGAGCGAGCGCCCCGTCTTCTTCTGGTAGGCCTCCTTGATCGCCTTCATCTCCTCCGGCGACTTGCCCTTGAGCGCGTTCATGATCGCGCCCTCGTCGGTGCCCATGCCGTCCATCGCCTCGAAGAGCGCATCGGCGGCACCCGCGGTCTTGGCCTCGAACGCCTTCTTCTTCTTCTCCTCCTCCGCCTTCTTCTCCTCTTCCTTCTGCTTCTCGGCGTCGGCCTTGGCCTTCTCCTCCTCGGCCTTCTTCCGCTCCTCGTCCTCCTTCGCCTTCTGCGCGGCCTCTTCCTCGGCCTTCTTGTCGGCCTCGTACTGGTCGCTGGTCTTGGCCAGATCGGCGACGGCCTGGTCGGCGCCGGCGACGAGCGCCTCGCGATCCTTCTGTCCCTGCTCCTCGAGGCCCTTCTTCGTGTCCTCGCTGGCCTTCTTGAGGCCCGCCTTGGTCTCGGCGTCGATCGCCTCGATCTTCGCCTCGACGTCCTTCACCTTCTTGTCGAGCTCGTCGAGCTGCTTCTTGCCGTCGGACTGGATCGCGTCGACGCGCTTCTTGGCCTCGAACGCGGCCTTGTCCTGCGCGAGCTTGATCTCCTTGTCGACCGCCGCCGTCGTGCCGGCGACCGACATCTTGATGTCACCGACGATCTTGTTGGTCTCTTCCTCGAGCTTCGCGAGGTCGCTGGCCTTGCCCTTCTCGAGCTTGACCAGCATCTCGTCGTGCTTGGTCGTGATGCCCTTGAGGCCGTTGGTCTCCATGTCCTTGATCCGCTTCTCGCTGTCGAGCTTCAGCGTGTGGATCTTGAACTTGGCTTCCTCGTTCTTCTTGGCGCTCTCGGCCTTGAGCTTGTCCTCGAACTGCTTCAGCTCGGCGACCATCTTCTTGCGCTCGGCCTCCATCTTGGCCGTGCCGTCGGTCGCCTTCTTGTTGATGTCGGTGAGCGACTGCTGGAGCTTGGCGTCGAGATCGGCGTGCGCCTTCTTGCCCTTCGCCCTGGTCTCCTCGACGAGCTTCTTGGTCAGCGCCTTGCGCTTCTCGGCCTCGGCCTTGGCGGCGTCCTCGATCTTCTTGGCCTCGGCGCTCGCGGCGGAGCGCGCGGCGCTGGCGGCGCGCTGACCGGCGTCCTTCGCGCTCTGCTTCGCGGCGGCGTCCTCGATGCCCGCGGCCTTCTGGTTGGCGCCGTTCACCGCGGCGTTCGCCTTGGCGTTGCCGCGCTGGCGAGCGGCCGCCGCGTCCTTGTGACCCTGCTGCGTGACCTTCTTGGCCTCGCTGTCGCCCTGCTTCTGGATCTTGGCGACTTCCTTGTCGGTCGTCTGCTGCGTCTTCCGCTGCTCGTCCTTGCAGGTCTTCTCGGCCTTCTTCTTGTCCTCGGCGATCTGCTTGTCGTAGGCCTTCTTCTTCTCGGCGATCTGCTTGTCGATGTCCTTGTTCTTGGCCGCGAGCTCCTTGGCGAGCTTGTCGGCCTGCGCCTTCATCTCGTCGTCGATCTTCTTCTGCTCGTCGCCGATCTTCTTCTCGAGATCCTTCTTCTGCTCGGCGAGCTTGTCGGTGAGCTTCTTCTTCTCGTCCTGGAAGGCGGTCTCGAGGCGCTGCTTCAGCTCCTCGATGTTCTTCGCCTTCTCGATCTTCTTCTCGGCGGCCTTGCCCTTGGCCTTGTCGGCGGCGGCGTTGCCCTTGCCGGCGACGGTCGCGACCTTCTTGCCGCCCTTGGCGGCGGCGCCGGCGACGCCCTTCTGCTGCGCCTTGCCGACGGCGGCGCTCTTGGTCTCGACGCCCTGCTTGATGACGCCCTTCTTGATCGTCGCCTGCTGCTGGACGCCCTTCAGGATGTCCTTCGTCGCCTGCGGGTTGGCCTTGGCCTGATCGACCTTGCCGTCGAGGGACGGATCGACCTTGGCGTCGGGACCGGTGCCCTGGCCGGGAGGCTTCAGCTCGCCGCCGGGGAGGTTCTCGAACTCGGTGAGATCGAAGATCGGCTCGTCCTCGTAGGGATCGAGGAGCCCGTCGCCCAGCTTCTTGAGCTTCAGCTCGGGGTCGATCGCGTCGAGCGGCACGTCGCCGGGCCTGGCCGGCTGCCCCGGCCTCTGCGCCTTCAGGTCGGGGTTGGTCGCGTCGAGCGGCACGTCGCCGGGCCTGGCCGGCGTCTTCTTGGCCTTCAGCGCGGGGTCGATCGCGTCGAGCGGGACGTCGTCGCCCGGCAGGCCCGGCTTGCCCGGCGGCCCCGGCTGCTTGCCCTTCAGATCGGGATCGATCATCCCGACGACGTCGGGCTTCTTCGCGTCGAGGTCCGGCTTCTTCGCGTCCGCGCCCGCCTTCTGCTGCGCCGCCACCGCGTTCGCCTGCGCCGCGTCGATCGCGCCGCCGGCGGTCCCCGCCGCCGCGTGCATCGCCTCGTGCGCCTTCTCGGCGTCGGTC
>JAIOII010001194.1 GCA_019912685.1 Kofleriaceae bacterium | reverse complement strand
GCTCGCCGGCGATCACGCCGGCGCCCCCGTCGAGAGACGTGGCCGCCGGCCTCAGCGAGACCGGGGCGCCCGCCGCGCCGGGCGCGCCCGAGGGCATCCTCGCCTGGTTCCTGTCGACGTTCCCGCGCCTGCGCGACAAGGCCTTCGTCAAGAAGTGGGGCAAGGTCGTGATCGTCGGCGCGCTCGCGCTCGGCCTGCTCGTCGCGATCATGACGTCGGGCAACCCCGACTCCGGCCCCCGCAAGGCCACGACGACCGAGGTCATCGTCCCCATGCTCATCCCGAGCACCGCGTCGCCCGAGGAGCGCTTCAAGGCCGCGGCGTACGAGCTCGAGAAGGGCGCGACGTGCGAGGAGCGCAAGGCCGCCGTCGCCAAGCTGCGCGTCCTCGGCGACAAGCGCGCCATCCCGCTCCTCAAGCGCGCGCGCTACCGCATGCGCGGCGGCGTCGCCGGCATCGGCGACTCGAACACGAACGCGTGCCTCAAGGCGGACGCCGAGGCCGCGATGGCTGCGCTCACAGCTCGCCCGTAGCGGTGAACTGCGCCGCCTCGCACGTGAAGCCGAGGCCGAACGAGAGACCGTCGTCGACGCCGTCGCCGTCGGTGTCGACGTCGGGGCGGAAGAGCGTCTCGGCGATCGCCGAGCCGGCCATCTCGGCCACCGTGATCGTGCCGTCGTCGTCGGTGTCGAACACCTGGTAGGCGACGCGCGCGAGCTCGTGGTCGGGGTTGCGCTCGATGTGGCGGATCGCCTGGCGCACGAAGCGCTCGAGGGTGTTCTCGATGTCGCTCGCGAGCATGACGCCGCCGATGCGGCCCGTGCAGCCGTCGGCCGTGATCGTCGCCGAGATCCGCGCGTGCGCCAGCGGCAGCACCATCGGCGCCTGCTCGGCGAAGAACGGCAGGGGCAGGTTCACGACGCCCCAGTCCATGAGCGCGGTGCCGTTCCTGATCGCGCCGGCGAAGGTGCCGTCCTCGCCGGCCGCGCGGAAGACGTCGGTGCCGTCCCAGCGCGGCGGCGACGTCGGCGCGCCGGCGAGCACGCGCCACGACACGCTGGCGTCGTCGCCGAGTGCGTCGGCGCGGACCGAGTGCAGGATCACGACGTCGCCGTCGTCGATCGCGCGGGCGCTCTCGGTCGCGACGTCGAGCCCGATGCGGCCGAGCGCGGCGATCACGTCGCCGGCCTGGTTGTCGGCGCGGCCGTCCCGGTCGAAGTCGTAGCCCATGGCCCGCGCCTCGTCGGAGGTGCTCGGCAGGAGCCACGCGCGCTGCGCGTAGTGATGGTACGCGCCCGTCGTCACGACCGGCGGGGCGGGCTCCTCGAGGTCTGGATCGTCCGTCAGGCAGGCCGGCAGGAGGGCGGCGGCGGCGGTGGCGGCGGCGAGCGGGAAGGCGTGGAGGCGCATGCCCTCGGGCGTTGCGAACCCCGTGCCGCGCGTATCCCACGAGAAAGCCGGCGGTCGGTGACGCGGCAGGTGTCGAACCTTCGTCGATCGCGGTAGCGTCCCGTCATGGCGCCCTGGGAGCAGGACTTCGACTTCTACATGGCGATGATCGAGGACCTGCCGGCCTCGTTCGTGGTCGATCTCGCCGCGGCGCCGCAGGCCCCGCTGGCGTCCCACCCGCTGCTCCTCAGCATCCGCGTCGAGATGGCGATGAAGCGCGAGGACGGGCTGCGCGACGGGCGCGAGCTCGACGCGCTCGCCGCGCTCGAGGACCAGTTCGTCGACGCGCTCGAGGAGAAGGTCGACGCGATCTACGTCGGGCGCGTCGTGCACGACGGCTACACGACGATGTTCCTGTACGTGCCCGAGGCGCATCGCGCGGCGCTCGAGGCGCTGCCCGACCTGACCGGCGCGCCGCCCGAGCCGTACCTGCCGAAGTGGGCCGTCGCCGACGACCCGGCGTGGGAGCACTACATCGGCTTCATGGCGCCCGACGACTACGCGCAGCAGACGATCTGGAACCGGCGGCTGGTGAGCATCTTCGAGGAGAAGGGCGACGTGCTCGACGCGTCGCGCGAGGTCGACCACATGGCGTACTTCCCGACCAGGGAGAAGGCCGAGGAGGCGGCGGAGATGCTGCGCGCGCACGGCTTCGCCACCGACGAGCTCGAACCGCCGGAGAAGCAGAAGGGCACCGAGGAGGAGCGCGGCTGGGGCCTCCAGTTCCATCGCGACGACACGATCGCGGGCGAGCGCCCCGACGAGTTCGTCGCCGAGATCTTCGGGATCATCAAGCCGCTCGACGGCGCGTACGACGGATGGGGCGCGACGCACGTGAAGGTGCGCTCGGACGCCTGACGACGCCTGACGGCGCCTGACGGCGCCTGACGTCTCAGCGCGCCGACGCGAGGATGCGCTCGCAGAGCTGCGCGTAGCTCATGCCCGCGCGCTTCGCGATCTTGGGGAGCAGGCTCGTCTCGGTCATGCCCGGCAGCGTGTTGACCTCGAGCACCCACGCGTTGCCGTCGCGATCGATGCGCAGATCGGGGCGGCTGTGGCCGCTGCAGCCGAGCGCGCCGTACGCGGCGAGCGCGTGGGCCTCGGCGCGAGCGAGCACGTCGGCGGGCAGCTCGGGCGGCAGGAGGTACTGCGTGTCGTTGCGCAGGTACTTCGCCTCGTAGTCGTAGAAGCGCGTCGCGGGGCGGACCTCGACCGAGCCGAGCACGGCGCCGTCGAGGATGCCGACGAAGATCTCGGTGCCGGCGATGTAGTCCTCGACGAGGACCGGGCCGTGGAACGTGCGGGCGAGCGCGACGGCGGCGGCGAGCTGCGCGCGATCGTCGACGATCGTGACGCCGACCGAGCTGCCCTCGTCGGCGGGCTTGACGACGAGCGGCAGGCTCCACTCGGCGAGCGCGGCGTCGGGATGCCGTGGCTCTCGAAGATGCGCTTCGACGCGATCTTGTCCATCGCGAGCGCGCTGGCGAGGATGCCGGAGCCGGTGCACGGCAGGCCGAGGCACGCGCACAGGCCCTGCACGGCGCCGTCCTCGCCGTACGTGCCGTGGAGCGCGTTCCACACGACGCCGGCGCCGGCGTCGGCGAGGAGCTGCGGCAACGACGTGCCCTCTCGCCAGTCGATCGCGATCGCGTCGTAGCGAGACTCCTGCAGCGCCGCGAGCACGCCGGCGCCGGTCTTGAGCGACACCTCGCGCTCGGCGGACAGGCCGCCCATGACGACGGCGATCTTGTGACCCTTGAAGCGATCGATCATCGTGGTTCCTTCGTGCCGGCTCCGGGGACGTCCTCGCCGAGGATCTTCACCTCGAGCTGCAGCGTCACGCCGTGGGCTTCCTCGACGCGCGCCCGCACGCGCTCGACGAGCGCGAGCATGTCGGCGCACGTCGCGTCGCCGACGTTGACCAGCCAGTTGGCGTGCACCGGCGAGCAGAGCGCGTCGCCGATCTGCCAGCCCTTGCAGCCGGCCGATTCGATGAGCCGACCGGCGAACTCGCCGGGCGGGTTCTTGAACGTCGAGCCGTTGGACGAGACCTTCTTGGGCTCGCGCTCGGCGCGCCGCCTGCGCAGGGCCTTCACCTCGGCCTCGATCTCCGCGCGCGGGCGCGGCCGCAGCTCGAGCCGCGCGCCGACGACGACCTCGGTCGGCGGCAGGTCGCTGTCGCGGTAGCGGAAGCCGCAGGCGGCGTGGTCGCGGCGGACGCGCGCGCCGTCCGAGAGCCGGACGCTGTCGACCCAGGTCGTGACGTCCTTGAACTCGCCGAGGTAGGTGCCGGCGTTCATGATCATGCCGCCGCCGACGGAGCCGGGCACGCCGCCCAGGAACTCGACGCCGCCGAGGCCATGCTTCATGGCGAGCGAGAGCACCTTGCCGGTCGAGCAGCCGGCCTCGACCTCGATCGCGGTGCCGTCGACGAGCTCGATGCGGCGCAGGCGGCCGGTGTTGAGCACGACGCCGCGGATGCCGGCGTCGCGCACGAGCAGGTTCGAGCCGCCGCCGACGACGGTGACCGCGACGCCGGCCGCCGCGCACCAGCGGAGGAGGGCGACGAGCCGGTCGACCGATGACGGCATGGCGAACGCGTCGGCCGGGCCGCCGATGCGCGCCGTCGTGTGCCGCCGCATCGGCTCGTCGAAGCGGACGTCGTCGCCGAGCAGCTCGCGCAGCGCGGAGCGGGCGGCGGCGTCGAGGATCGAGCGCGGGTTGGCGGCGGCCTCGCCGGCGTCGTCGACTTCGCGCCCGGGCTCCTCGTCGCCGATGAGGACGTCGTCGCTCAAAACGGCTGCTCCAGCCAGACGCCGGCGTCCCGCGTCGTCGCCGGCGTCGCGGTGAGGGCGTGGATGACGTCGCCGGCGTACTTCTTGTGCCCGCGGATCGTCGTGCCGCCCTCGACGACCTTGACCCGCAGCCACGCCGCGCGATGCGTCGGGATCATGAGCTGCTCGTAGAGCCACGCGGTCGCCTCGACGTCGGCGCCGCGGCAGCCGCACGCGGCGAGCGCGTCGGGCAGGGCGGCGCGGATCGCGCTCTCGTCCGGGTTCGCCTTGTCCTTCATCGCGGCCGCCATGCGCCGCTCGAGCTCGGGCTCGCAACGCTTGCCGACGGCGCGCGTGAGCGCGTGCGCGATCGCCGACCGGTCGATATCGGGGCCGTTCGGCTGGGTCGCGAGCAGCGCCCAGTCGGGCAGGCGCGCGTACGGCGGCTGGATGATCTTCGCGACCATCAGCCGCACCTCGCCGCGCAGCGTGAGGTCGTGGAGCAACAGCGCGAGCGAGAGCGCCCGCACGAAAGGAGGCGCTTCGACCTCGAACACGCGCGGGCGACCGGCGGCGATCGCGGCGTCGATCTCGCCGTAGAGCTTCGGCTTCAGCTCGCCGCGCGCCCAGAGGCGCTCGGGACCGTCGTCGACCTGGACCTTCAGCGCGTCCGCGTCCTCGCCGGGGATCAGGCGGACGACGATCGCGCCGTCGACGTGGCCCTCGCCGTCGGCGCTGTAGACGGCGGTGAGCCGGCTCGGCGCGAACGGCGGCGCCTCGCGCATGCGCGCGCGCACGCCGTCGAGCGACGGGCAGCTCGAGGCGTCGCCACACGCGGCGGCAGTCGCCCCCAGCGCCAACGCGGCGAGCACCACGCCTTGCACGCTCAGATCCGGACCAGGTTCTTGCGCGTCGCCGGGCCGCGCGACTTCTCGAGCTCGGCGATGACCTCGTTGCACGAGAGCTGGATGTTGCCGGCGCCGAGCGTGATGAGCAGATCGCCGCCCTTGGCCTCGGCCACGAGCCACGGCGCGATGTCCTCGCGCCGCGGGATGTACGTGACGTCCTTGTGGCCGGCGTCCTTGATCGCGCGGACGAGCGTCTCGGCGCTGACGCCGTCGATCGGCTTCTCGCCGGCGGCGAAGATGTCGCAGAGGACGACGCGGTCGGCGTCGTAGAACGAGCGCGCGAACTCGGCGAACTGATCGCGCGTGCGCGTGAAGCGGTGCGGCTGGAACGCGGCGACGATGCGGCGCCCCGGGAACGCGGCGCGCGCGCCCGAGAGCGTGGCGCGCACCTCGGTCGGGTGGTGGCCGAAGTCGTCGACGACGGTGATGCCGCCGACCTCGCCGCGCACGGTGAAGCGGCGCTGGATGCCCTCGAACTTGCCGATCGCGGCGACGTAGGTGGCGAACGGGATCTCGAGGAAGTCCGACACCGCGAGCACGCCGAGCGCGTTGAGCACGTTGTGGTGGCCGGGCATCGGCAGCGTGACCTCGCCGAGCTCGTCGGCGCGGCGCCACGCGACGAACTTCGTGACCAGGCCGTCGTGACGGATGTTGCGGGCGCGGTAGGTCGCCTGCGCCGACACGCCGAACGTGGTGAAGCGCTTGGACAGCTGCGGGATGACCTCCTGCACGCCCAGGTTGTCGAGGCAGAGCGCGCTCATGCCGTAGAACGGGACGCGGTTGCAGAAGTCGGCGAACGCCTTCTTCACGCCGTCGAACGTGCCGTAGTGATCGAGGTGCTCGGCGTCGATGTTGGTGACGATCGCGAGCGTGGGCGAGAGCGTGAGGAACGAGCCGTCGCTCTCGTCGGCCTCGGCGACGAGGTAGTCGCTCTTGCCCCAGCGCGCGTTGGCGAGGCCGAGCGAGTTCACGCGGCCGCCGATGACCGCGGTCGGATCCATGCCGGCGGACATGAGCACGCTGTGCAGCATCGTCGTCGACGTGGTCTTGCCGTGCGCGCCGGCGATCGCGATGCCGAACTTCATGCGCATCAGCTCGCCGAGCATCTCGGCGCGCGGGATGACCGGGATCTGGCGCGCGCGCGCGGCCTCGACCTCGGGGTTGTAGCCCTTGATCGCGGACGACACGACGACGACGTCCGACTCGCCGAGGTTGTCGGCGCGGTGGCCCTGCTTCACGGTGCACCCGATCTCGGTCAGGTGCCGCGTGATCTCGGTGTCGTTCATGTCCGAGCCCGACACCTTGTAGCCCATGTTGGCGAGCACCTCGGCGAGGCCGCACATGCCCATGCCGCCGATGCCCACGAAGTGGATCTTGGTGTCAGGCTTCCGGAACATGCGCGCGTTGATAGCAGATTCGCGCGTCGACGGGCGGACGGTCACCTGCGATGTTTCCCGAAGAATTCCGAGTGCGTGCGTCACCGGTAGGTAACGATCACACCCGTGCCGCTATTTCACGCGCGCAGCCGCGCCGCCTGCGCGGCACACCAGTCGACGACGGTGGCGGCGGCCTGCGGCTTCGCGAGCGCGCGCATCGCTTCGCCCATCCTCGCGCGCGCGTCGGCATCGGCGAGCAGCGGTCGGAGCGCGGCGGCGAGCTTCTCCGCCGTCAGCTCCGACTGGCGGAACATGAGCGCGGCGCCGGCGTCGGCCATCTCGCGCGCGTTCAGCTCCTGGTGGTTGTCGGCGGCGTGCGGGTACGGGATGAACACCGCCGGCTTGCCGGCGATCGCCAGCTCGGCGACCGTCGTGGCGCCGGCGCGCCCGACGATGATGTCGGCCTGCTGGTACGCCGCGGCCATGTCCTTGATGAAGGCGCGGCAGTCGGCGTCGACGCCGGCGGCCGCGTACCGCGCCACCGTCGCCTCCAGGTCCGCCTGACCGGTCTGGTGGATGATCGCGAGCGGCCGCTCCTTCGCGAGCGCCGCGAGCGCGCCGGCCGCGATCTCGTTCACCGCCTTCGCGCCCTGCGAGCCGCCGCTCACGAGCACCGTGACCGGCGCGCCGGCGTCCATCTCCGCGCCGGCCGCCGCGAGCAGCTTCGCCGCCAGCTCGCGCCGCACCGGGTTGCCGCTCATCACGATCTTCTTCGCCTTGAAGAAGCGCCGGCTCTCGTCGAACGACAGGAACACCGCGCGTACCACCTTCCCGAGCATCTTGTTCGTCAGCCCCGGGATCGAGTTCTGCTCGCAGATCGCCGTCGGCACGCCGCGCAGCCGCGCCATCAAGACGACCGGCCCCGACGCGTACCCGCCGACGCCGACGACGACATCCGGCGCGAACGCCTTCACCACGCGCCGCGCCTGCCAGAGCGCGCGAGGCAGCCGGAACAACCCCCGCACCGCGCCCATGAGCCCCACCGTCTTCAGCCCCGACACGCGGATGAACGCCAGCTCCCATCCGAGCTCGGGCAACACCCGCGCCTCGATCCCGCGCTCCGTCCCGACGAACCGCACCGGCGCGCCCGGCTCCCGCGCCCGCAGCTCCTCGGCGATCGCCACGCCCGGAAACAGATGTCCGCCGGTACCGCCGCCGGCGATGAGCAGTCGCATCATTGCCCTATAGCAACGCGCAGCAATCTCCGCGACTTCCGGAGGGGGACACGCTCCCCCCTCGCGAGCCGCGATGATCGTTGAGGAAATCGACCCAGTTGCGTCGCGCTGTCCGCACACTCGCGACGTCTCCGGGGACACGTCCGCGGTATCGCGACGCAAGTGGTCGGAAAATCGAAGAGATGTCGGTGGCTTGGGAGGGGGGAGCGTGTCCCCTCTCAGGAGGCGACGGCGATCGGCTGGGCCCAGACCTCGTCGAGGAAGGCGATGAGGTGGCCGTCGAGGCGCTCGGGGCGGAGGCGCCACTCGTAGATCGAGTGGGCGGTGACGAGGCGCGCGCCGCAGAGCTCGCGGGCCGTGCGGTCGGCGTCGGAGAAGGGATGGATCGGGTCGGACGGGTGGCCGATCACGAGCGTCGGGTGCGTGATGCGGCGGCGCTGCGCCGCGGGCGGCGCCGTGCGGCCGAAGGTGAGCCCGTCGAGGATGGCGAGCGACGAGCCCGGGTCGCGGCGCGCGAAGTCGAGCAGCACGTCGACCAGCCAGTGCGTGCGCGGGATCTTGCGCGTCAGCCACGACACGGCGCGCATCCCGCGCTTGCTGACGCGGATCGCGAACGCGAGCGGCACGAACGCCGCCGCCGCCGCCGCGAGCGCGTTCTCGAGCACGGGCATCTCGAGCACCAGCGCGCGCACGCGGTTGGGCGCCAGGATGACCGCCTCGAGCGCGACGTTGGCGCCGAGCGACGTGCCGCCGACGACCGCCTGCGCGACGCCGAGGTGATCGAGCAAGGCGATGACGTCCTCGCCGTACTGCGGCATCGAGTACGCCTCCATGTCGGGCGGATGATCGGAGGCGCCATGCCCGAACATGTCGACGGTGATCACGCGATTGCCGCGCTCCGCGAGCGTCGGGGCCAGCTTGGTGAACATGCGGTTGTCCATCAAGAGGCCGTGCGTGAGGACGACGACGCGCGAGCCGCTGCCGTAGCAGCGGTACGCGATGCGGCGCCCCTCGTGAACGAAATGCTGCGACGGAGGCAATTCGGACGACGCCATGGGTACTCCTACCGGCAGTGTGAACCCACTGCCCCGTGGAGTGAAACTCTTGAGTTACGTTCGCACGCGAGAGGAGCTCCAATGTCGGATACGCAGACCCTCACGACGATGACCTACGAGGTGACCGGCCGCATCGCCCGCATCACCTTGAACCGCCCGCAGCGCGGCAACGGCATCACCATCGACCTGCCGCGCGAGCTCGCCGCCTGCGTCGAGCTCGCCAACCTCGATCCGCGCGTCCACGTGATCGCGCTCGCCGGCAACGGCAAGGGCTTCTGCGGCGGCTACGACCTCGCCGCCTCCGCGGAAGGCAACATGGACGGCATGGCGGCGACCGCGGAGCTCGCGGGCACCCCGCTCGACCCCGTCGTCATGGCGAGGAACCACGACCCGCACGGCGTCTGGGACCCGGCGCTCGACTGGCAGATGATGTCGCGCAACGTCCGCGGCTTCATGAGCCTCTTCCACGGCGACAAGCCGGTCGTCTGCAAGGTGCACGGCTTCTGCGTCGCCGGCGGCACCGACATGGCGCTCTGCTCGGACCTCCTCGTCATCGAGGACACCGCCAAGATCGGCTACCCGCCGGCGCGCGTCTGGGGCGTGCCGACCACCGGCATGTGGGTGCACCGGATCGGCCTCGAGCGCGCCAAGCGCCTCCTCTACACCGGCGACTGCCTCTCCGGCCGCGAGGCGGTCGAGTGGGGCCTCGCCATCGAGTGCGCGCCGCGCGCCGAGCTCGACGCGCGCTTCGAGGCGCTGCTCGAGCGCATCGCCCGCGTCCCCGTGAACCAGCTCGTGATGCACAAGCTGATGTGTAACCAGACCGTGATGGCGCAGGGCCTCTACACGACCCAGGCGATGTCGATCTACTTCGACGGCGTCGCGCGCCACACCCGCGAGGGTTACGCGTTCCAAGAGCGCGCGATGCAGGCCGGCTTCAAGCAGGCGGTGCGTGATCGCGACGAGCCGTTCGGCGACGCCGGCCCGTCGACGTTCAAGGGCTGACCGCCGTGCGCCGCGCCGCGTGCTGGAGCAGCATGCCGGCGGTCGCCGCGCCGGTGAACACGAGCGCCGTGTCGGCGCCCGAGC
>JAIOII010001193.1 GCA_019912685.1 Kofleriaceae bacterium | reverse complement strand
GCGCGATCACCCGCGCCAGGTCGTCCTCGGTCGCGGGCCGCGGGGCCTCGAACTCCGCGCCCTCCTCCGTCCACGTCGACGCGCTCCCCGGCTGCGCGCCTGTCTGCGCGCTCGGCGCGCGCACGCCGCCGTGGAAGATCTGCGCGACGCCCAGCGCGCCGCGCGCGTGCACCTCCTCGGCGAGGCGCCGCAGGCCGGGCAGGTCGCGATCGTCGTCGACGCCGAGCTCGCCGCGCCAGCCCTTGCCGTCCGCGCCCACGTAGGCCGCGCACGTGGTCACGACCCCGTAGCCACCCTCGGCGCGCCGCGCGAGCCAGCGCAGCTCGTCATCGCCGAGCGTGCCGTCGTCGTTGCTCTGCCCGTTGGTGAGCGCGGCGAGCCACACGCGGTTCGGCGCCACCGCGCCGCACGGGAACACCAGCGGATCGAAGAGCGCGGCGACGTCGGGCACGGCGCTCGGACTGTAGCCGAAGCCACGGTCGGATCCTGCGAAGATCGCTCGTAAAACCGCGCGACCTCTTGGATCCCGGAGAGCTTTTCGTAAGATGTCGCGGATGTCCTTCGCCGTCGGCATCGACCTCGGGACGACCAACTCGGTCGTCGCGATCGCGACGCCGACCGGCGTCGAGTTCGCCCTCGGTCCGCAAGGCGAGCGCGTGCATCCGTCGGTCGTCTCGTTCCCGGCCAGCGGCGGCGTCATCGTCGGCACCGAGGCGAAGGTCCGCCGCGCCACGGAGCCCGACACCACCGTGTACTCGGCGAAGCGCCTCATCGGGCAGAACATCCGCTCGCCGATGGTGCAGCTCGCGCTGACCGGCCTGCCCTTCCGCGTCGAGGAAGGCCCGAACCAGCAGCCGATCATCGTCACGCGCGATCGCCGCCTCACCGTGCCCGAGGTCTCGGCGCAGGTGCTCGGCCACCTCAAGCGCTGCGCCGAGCGCCAGCTCGGCTCGCGCGTGAGCCAGGCGGTGATCACCGTCCCCGCCAACTTCACCGACGCGCAGCGGCAGGGCACGAAGGAAGCCGGCCGCCTCGCCGGGCTCGACGTGCTCCGCCTCATCAACGAGCCGACCGCCGCCGCGCTCGCCTACGGCTTCGGCCAGCGCAAGGACGAGGTCGTGTGCGTGTTCGACTTCGGCGGCGGCACGTTCGACGTGTCGGTCCTCGCCATCAAGGACGAGGTCTTCCAGGTCCTCGCCACCGACGGCGACTTCTTCCTCGGCGGCGACGACATCGACCGCGCGATCGCCGAGTTCCTCGCGGCCGAGCTCAATCGCCAGCAGCACCTCGATCCGCGCCCGCACCACGAGCTCATGACCCGCCTCGTGCTCGCCGCCGAGGAGATCAAGATCCACCTCACGTCGTACGCCTCCGCCGAGGGCGTGATCGACGGGCTCTTCCACGGCGGGCGCGAGCACAAGCTCTCGTTCCGGCTGACGCGCGCGCAGCTCGAGGACATGGTGCGCGGCTTCGTCGACCGCGCGATGGAGCTGACCCGCAGCGTGCTCGCCGCCGCGCACCTCGACCCGCGCAAGGTGACCGAGGTCGTGTGCGTCGGCGGCACCACGCGCGTGCCTCTCGTCCGCCAGCGCCTCGCCGAGCTCTTCGGCAAGGAGCCGGCGCTGCGCATCAACCCCGACGAGGTCGTCGCCCAGGGCGCCGCGATCCAGGCGGGCAGCCTCGCCAACACGCTCTTCCATGGCGTCGGCATGTCGACGCGCAACGCCGTGCCGACGACCGCGCTCTCTCCGCTCGCGCACGGCAACGTGCCCTGGGCGGCGTCGGTCGCGCCCAAGCCGCCGATCCTCCTCGACGTCACGCCCGCGAGCCTCCGCGTCGCCACCGCCGGCGGCTTCACCGAGGAGATCCTCGAGCGCAACCTGCCGACGCCCATCGAGCGCACGCGCACCTTCACCACCGCGCGCGATCACCAGACGTCGGTCGTGATCGACTGCTGCCGCGGCGAGGGCCGCCGCGTCACCGAGAACGAGCCGCTCGGCCGCCTCGTGCTCGAGGGCCTGCCGCCGCGCCGGCGCGGCGAGGTCCGCATCGACGTCACCTTTCGGGTCGACCAGGACGGTATCCTGCACGTGAGGGCGCGGGACGCGGACACCGGCATCGCTCGCGAGGCATCGCTCGAAGTGCTCGGAGCACCCGCCGCCGCCTGACCTGGGAGGAATGATCGAGTGAGCTGGAGCGTGAAGGAGCTGGTCGTGTGGTTGAACGAGGTCGAACGCGTGGCGGACAGCCGCAGCAAGTTCGACTGGCTCGAGATCCCACCGACCGCCTCGTCGACCGCGATCCAGGAGGCCTATCACGCGATCGCGCGCACGCGTCATCCCGACCTCTTCCGTCAGCTCGAGCCGGCCATGCTCGACCGTCTGGTGCGCATGTACGGCCGCATCACGGCGGCGTACGCCGATCTCAAGGAGCCGGAGAAGTGCGCGGCGTACCTGCGCGAGCTGCGCGGGCCGCGGCCGCAGACGGCGCCGCCCGCGAGCGCCGCGCCGGTCACGACGCCGCCACCGC
>JAIOII010001192.1 GCA_019912685.1 Kofleriaceae bacterium | reverse complement strand
GACGAGGCCCTCGCGCACGCGATGGCCGAGCGCCCGCAGCGCGCGCACGCCACGACCAGCGCGGCCCTGCCGCTCCTCGTCGAGCGCCCGCGCGCCCGCGCGAGCGCCTGGTACGAGCTGTTCCCGCGCTCGTTCGGTACGCTGCGCGACGTCATCGGCGTCCTGCCCTACGTCGCCGAGCTCGGCTTCGACATCCTCTACCTGCCGCCGATCCACCCGATCGGCCGCGCCTTCCGCAAGGGTCCCAACAACTCCCTCACCGCCGGGCCGAACGATCCCGGCAGCCCGTGGGCGATCGGCGGCCCCGAAGGCGGGCACGACGCGATCCACCCCGCGCTCGGCACGCTCGACGACTTCCGCGCGCTCATCGCCGCCGCGGCCCAGCACGGCATCGAGATCGCGCTCGACATCGCGTTCCAGGCCTCGCCCGATCACCCATGGGTGACCGAGCATCCCGACTGGTTCGTCCGGCGTCCGGACGGAACCATCCAGTACGCGGAGAACCCGCCCAAGAAGTACCAGGACGTCTACCCCTTCGACTTCGAGACGGCCGACTGGCGGAACCTCTGGGACGCGCTCACCGGCGTGTTCCTCACGTGGGCCGAGCGCGGCGTGCGCGCCTTCCGCGTCGACAACCCGCACACCAAGCCGATCGCCTTCTGGGAGCACGCGCTCGCGAAGGTGCGCGCGACGTACCCCGACGCGATCTTCCTCTCCGAGGCGTTCACCCGCCCGCTCCTCCTGCAGGAGCTCGCGCGGGTCGGCTTCTCCCAGAGCTACACCTACTTCACCTGGCGCACGACCGCCGCCGAGCTGCGCGCGTACTGCGAGCAGCTCACGCAGGCGCCGATCGTCGAGTACGTGCGGCCGAACTTCTGGCCCAACACGCCCGACATCCTCCCCGAGCACCTCCAGCTCGGCGGCCGCAACGTGTTCGCGCAGCGCGCGATCCTCGCCGCGACGCTCACCGCGAACTGGGGCATCTACGGCCCCGCGTTCGAGCTCTGCGTCGCGGCCCCGGTGCCCGGCAAGGAGGAGTACCTCGACAGCGAGAAGTACCAGCTCCACCGCTGGGACCTCGCCGCGCCGCACTCGCTGCGCGCGCTCGTCGCGCACCTCAACCGCGTCCGCCGCGAGCACCCGGCCTTGCAGCACGATCGCACGCTGCGCTTCCACCCGACCGACAACGACGCCCTGCTCTGCTACTCGAAGCGCGACCCCGACGGCGACGACGTGGTCCTCTGCGTCGTCAACACCGATCCCTTCCACGCGCGCTCCGGCTGGCTCGAGCTCGACCTCGCGACGCTCGGCATCGCTCCCGACAGCACGTTCCAGGTCCACGATCTCCTCGGCGGCGGGCGCTTCCTGTGGCAGGGCGCGCGTAACTACGTCGAGCTGTCCCCCGAGGCGCCCGGTCACGTCTTCGCGATTCGCCGCCGCAGCCACCGGGAGCAAGGCTTCGAGTACTACCTATGACCCCACGCCCGAGACGTACGCTCACAATGCCGGCGGTCGCGCTGCACGCCGACCCCCTCTGGTTCAAGACGGCGATCATCTACGAGGTGCCCGTGCGCGCCTTCGCCGACTCGAACAGCGACGGCATCGGCGACTTCGCCGGCCTCACCACCAAGCTCGACTACGTGCAGGATCTCGGCGTGACCGCGCTCTGGCTCCTGCCCTTCTACCCGTCGCCGCTGCGCGACGGCGGCTACGACATCGCCGACTACGGCGACATCAACCCGATCTACGGGACGATGGACGACTTCCGCCGCTTCCTCGACGCGGCGCATGCCCGCGGGCTGCGGGTCATCACCGAGCTCGTCCTCAACCACACCTCGAACGAGCACGCCTGGTTCCAGCGCGCGCGTCAC
The DNA here is from genome assembly GCA_019912685.1 of Kofleriaceae bacterium. Classification (GTDB taxonomy): domain Bacteria; phylum Myxococcota_A; class Polyangia; order Haliangiales; family Haliangiaceae; genus UBA2376. The sequence continues at coordinate 4,368 of JAIOII010001192.1, read as the reverse complement.
GCGCCGCCGGGCAGCCCCGAGCGCGACTTCTACGTGTGGAGCGACACGGTCGACCGCTACACGCAGACGCGGATCATCTTCAAGGACTTCGAGACGTCGAACTGGGCGTGGGATCCGATCGCGCGCGCGTACTACTGGCACCGCTTCTACACCCACCAGCCCGACCTCAACTTCGACAACCCGGCCGTGCACGAGGCGCTCTTCCGGGTCGTCGACTTCTGGTTCGACCTGGGCGTCGACGGCATGCGCCTCGACGCGGTGCCCTACCTCTACGAGCGCGAGGGCACGAACTGCGAGAACCTCGCCGAGACCCACGCCTTCCTCAAGCAGCTGCGCGCGCACCTCGACGGCAAGTACCAGGACAAGATGCTGCTCGCCGAGGCCAACCAGTGGCCGATCGACGCCGCGTCCTACTTCGGCGCCGGCGACGAGTGCCACATGAACTTTCACTTCCCGCTCATGCCGCGGATGTTCATGGCGCTGCAGATGGAGGACCGCTTCCCGATCGTCGACATCCTCCGCCAGACGCCGCAGATCCCCGACAACTGCGCCTGGGCGACGTTCCTCCGCAACCACGACGAGCTGACGCTCGAGATGGTCACCGACGAGGAGCGCGACTACATGTACCAGGTCTACACCGAGGATCCGACCGCGCGGATCAACCTGGGCATCCGCCGCCGCCTCGCACCGCTGCTCGGCTCGCGCGACAAGATCGAGCTGATGAAGGCGCTCTTGATGTCGCTGCCGGGCACGCCGGTCCTCTACTACGGCGACGAGATCGGCATGGGCGACAACGTCTACCTCGGCGACCGCGACGGCGTGCGCACGCCGATGCAGTGGAGCGCGGACCGCAACGCCGGCTTCTCCCGGGTCAACCCGCAGAAGTGCTACCTGCCGGTCGTCGTCGACCCCGAGTACCACTTCGAGGCGTGCAACGTTGAGGCGCAGGAGGCGAACCCGCAGTCGCTCCTGTGGTGGACGAAGCGCCTCATCGCGCTGCGCAAGGAGCACCCGGTCCTCGGCCACGGCGACATCGAGTTCCTCCGCCCCGACAACGGCAAGATCCTCGCGTTCACGCGCACGTGGAAGGAGGAGACGGTGCTCGTGGTCGCGAACCTGTCGCGCCACCCCCAGTTCGTCGAGCTCGATCTCGCGCGGCACGCCGGGCGCGTGCCCGTCGAGCTGGTCGGCCGCAGCCGCTTCCCGGTGATCACCGAGCGCCCCTACATCCTGACCTTCGGGCCGCACCAGTTCCTCTGGTTCCAGCTCGAGGCGGCGACGAGCCAGCAGCGGACGCGGCCGGAGCTGCGCGCGGTCGAGCAGTGGGGCAACGTGACCCTCGACCGCAAGGGCCTCGCCGCCGCGCTCACCGGCTACGCGCGCGAACGGCGCTGGTTCCGCAGCAAGGCGCGCACGCAGCAGCGCGCCCGCATCGTCGACATCTTCGACCTCCCCGGGCCGCGCGGGCGCTCGCTCCTCGTGATGCTCGAGATCGAGTTCGCCGACGCCGATCCCGAGAGCTACCTCATCCCGATCGGCTTCGTCGCGGGCGAGCCGGCGGTCCACCTCGATCACGTGTCGCCGCATGCGATCGTCGCGGCACTCGAGGTCAGCGGCGGCGGCCGCGAGCCGGAGCGCGGCGTCCTCTACGACACGCTGGCCACCGGCGAGGCGGCGCACGCGCTGCTCGTGCTCACCCGGGGTGACGGCGTGCTCGCCGGCACCCACGGCAAGCTGATCGGCCGCGCGACGCACGCGCTGCGCGAGACCGCGGTCGAGGAGCTGGTGCCGCGCGTGATCGAGCTCGAGCAGACCAACACGACGGTGCCCTTCGGGGATCAGATGATCCTCAAGGTCGTCCGCCAGGTCGAGTCGGGCACCAACGCCGAGCTCGAGATCGGCAGCTACCTGACCCAGGAGGCGCCGCAGGTCCACGTGCCCGCGGTCCTGGGATCGGTCAGCTATCACCGCGAGGGTGATCAGCCGGCGGCGATCGCGATCGCCCACCGGTTCGTCAGCAGCCAGGGCACCGCGTGGGACCTGTTCCACGGCGAGCTCGGCAAGCTCTTCGAGACCGCCCTCGCCTCCGGCGAGCCGCCGCCGGAGCCGCCGCGCAAGCACGTGTGGGAGCTCGTCGCCGAGGAGCCCCCGCCGCTCGTCGTGTCGCGGGTCGGCCAGTACCTGCGCCACGCGCGCCTGCTCGGCCGGCGCACCGGGGAGATCCACGTCGCGCTCGCGGCCGGCAAGCAGCCCACGTTCCAGCCCGAGCGCTACACGATGATGTACCAGCAGTCGCTCTTCCAGGGCGCGCGCGCGGCGATGGTGCGGACGTTCGAGCTCCTGTCGAAGCGGATCGCGCAGCTGCCGGCGGAGGTGCAGGACGACGCGCGCGCCGCGGTGCTGGCGCAGCCGCGGGTCGAGGAGCGCCTGCGCACGATCCAGGCGCGCCCGCTCGACGTGCTGCGCATCCGCGTGCACGGCGACCTGCACCTCGGGCAGGTGCTCTTCACCGGCGACGACTTCGTCACCATCGACTTCGAGGGCGAGCCGGCGCGGCCGCTGCGCGAGCGCCGGTACAAGCGCACCGGCCTGCGCGACCTCGCCGGCATGCTGCGTTCGTTCGACTACGCGGCGGAGTCCGCGCTCCGCACCGGCGCGACGCGCACCATCGACTACGCCCGCGCCCAGCCCTGGGGGGACACGTGGACGGTCTGGGTGAGCGCCGCGTACCTCGCCGGCTACCTCGACGTGGCCTCGGCGCTGGTGCCGGCGGACCCCGAGGTGCGCCGGCTGATCCTCGACTTCCACACCATGGAGAAGTGCGTGTACGAGATCGGCTACGAGCTCAACAACCGCCCCGACTGGCTGCCGATCCCCGTGCGCGGCCTCCTCGATCTGATCGCCTAGGTGTCCGATGACCGAGCGCGAGCTATCGATCGTCGACGGCCGGCCGAGCTTGATCGGCGAGGTCGACCTCCACCTGTTCAACGAGGGCACGCACGTCCGCATGCACCGCTGCCTCGGCGCGCACCTGGCGCGGCACGACGGCGCGAGCGGCACGTACTTCGCCGTGTGGGCGCCGAGCGCGCGCGCGGTCGCCGTCATCGGCGACTGGAACGGCTGGTCGGATCCGGCGCCGCTCGCGCCGCGGCGCAGCTCCGGGATCTGGGAGGGCTTCGTGCGCGGCGTCGGTGCCGGCCAGCGCTACAAGTTCCGCATCGACGGGCACGACGGCGCGGTGCACGAGAAGGCCGATCCGTACGGGCAGCTCCACGAGGAGCCGCCGCAGACCGCCTCGGTCGTGTGGGCCGGCGCGGGCGCGTACGCCTGGGGCGACGCCGCGTGGATGGCGTCGCGCAAGGAGCGCGCGACCACGCGGGCGCCGATCTCGATCTACGAGTGCCACCTCGGCTCGTGGCGGCGCGTCCCCGAGGAGGGCGGGCGTTCGCTGACGTACCGCGAGGCGGCGCCGCTCCTCGCGGAGCACTGCACCCGCCTGGGCTTCACCCACGTCGAGCTCATGCCGATCATGGAGCACCCGTTCTACGGGAGCTGGGGCTACCAGTGCACCGGCTACTTCGCGCCGACGGCGCGCCACGGCACGCCCGACGACCTGCGCTTCCTCGTCGACACGCTCCACCAGCGCGGGATCGGGGTGATCCTCGACTGGGTGCCGTCGCACTTCCCCACCGACGCGCACGGTCCGTACAAGTTCGACGGCACGCACCTCTACGAGCACGGCGATCCGCGCCAGGGCTACCACCCGCACTGGACGAGCGCGATCTTCAACTACGGACGCCACGAGGTGAAGAGCTTCCTCCTGTCGTCGGCGCAGTTCTGGCTCGAGGAGATGCACGCCGACGGCCTGCGCGTCGACGGCGTCGCGTCGATGCTCTACCTCGACTACGGGCGCAACGAGGGCGAGTGGATCCCCAACGTGCACGGCGGCAGGGAGAACCTCGAGGCGATCGACTTCCTGCGCGCGCTGAACACGTCGGTGTACCGCGAGACGCCGGACATCCTCACCATCGCCGAGGAGTCGACCGCATGGCCCGGCGTGTCGCGGCCGGCGTACCTCGGCGGCCTCGGCTTCGGCTTCAAGTGGGACATGGGCTGGATGCACGACACGCTGAAGTACATGGCGCTCGACCCGGTCCACCGCAAAGGGGCGCACAACCAGCTGACTTTCCGCATGATGTACGCGCATACGGAGAACTTCGTGCTTTCGCTTTCCCACGACGAGGTAGTGCACGGCAAACGTTCACTTCTTTCAAAGATGCCCGGGACACCCGAGCAGCGGCTTGCCAACCTGCGACTCCTGTTCGCCTACATGTACGCGATGCCGGGCAAGAAGCTCCTGTTCATGGG
>JAIOII010001191.1 GCA_019912685.1 Kofleriaceae bacterium | reverse complement strand
CGCGCGCTGGGCACGTTCCAATGCGCGACGGGCGCGCGGGCGCCCCGCCACCGCGCCCGCCCCCGAGGACGGGTCGCGCGCTCGCAAACGCTCCGGGGCCCGTCGCCTCATTCTCACCGCCCTCTGCTACCTCCTGCGGCTGCGGCTGCGGCTGCGGCTGCGGCTGCGGCTGCGGCTGCGGCTGCGGCTGCGGCTCCGGCTCCGTCCTTCGACTCCGCCTCGCTCACGCTCGGCGTCGCTCAGGACGAACGGGAGCTCGGGACGAGCGACGGCGGCTACGGCGCGCGCAGCCGCTCGAACTCGGCCTTCTCGCTCTTCGGCAACACCCTCACCAGGCACCGCCCCGGCTCCGACGGCATCTCCGCGACCACGTACACGTTCGCGTTCTCCCAGAACGCCTTCTTCGCCCGGTCTTCGATCGGCGCGCCGAAGCTCGTCCTCACCCATCCCGACAGCGCCGACTCGTTGCACCCGGCGACCTGCAGCTGGATCTCGATCACCGGGGCCGCCGGATCGTTCGAGCCGAAGTAGAGGTTCACGTCCGCGCTCATCCCCGCGACCGTCACGCTCGGCAGCGCGTAGCACCACATGCCCTTCCGCCCGTCCGGCAGGTCCGTCGGATCGCACCGTCCCGGCGCCTTCGCCAGCGTCAGCCGCTTCACGTGGTACGGCCCGATCCCCGCCGGCTGCTTCTTCCGCTCGCAACCTGCCATCAGCAGCAGCGGAACGAGCAGCAGCGCCGCCCGCGTCACGGGGCGACCGTCCCCGCGAGCTTCACCATCACCGTCACCTCGTCCTCCATCTTGAACATGAGGAATCGCGGCGCGCTCATCCCGAGCTTCCGGATGTCGAGCTCGAACTTCCCCGTCGCCGCCAGCTTCGCGCCATCGAGCGTCCCCTCACCGTCGACGACGAGCGGCACCTCCTTCCCTCGCCACCGCAGCACGCCCTCCGCCTTCGCCCGGAACGTCCCGCCGTCGCCGACCACGTCCTTCAACCCGGTCAACGTGAACGTCGCCTTCGGGTTGGCGTCCATGTCGAAGTCCTTGCGCAGCTTCCGGTTCCTCAGGAAGTCGCCGGCGTCGAACTGCGTCATGTCGACCTCGAACACGGCCGTGGCGCCCGTCGTCGCCAGGGTCGCGGGGTCCGCGTTCACGTCGCCCTTCACCGAGCTCCACACCGTCTTCGTGTCGTGGATCGTCGAGCGCGCCTGGACCGTCAGCGACGAGCCGGCACCGACCGCATAGCGAGGCATGGCCCTAGCCTAATCGAACCAGGCTACGCCGACACGCACTGGAGCATCAACGTCGTCACGTTGTCCGTGCCGCCGGCGCGGTTCGCCGCGTCGACCAGCTCCGCGACCGCGCGCTCGAGCGACTTGGCGTTGTTGCCGATCTGCGCGATCTGGTCGTCGGGGACCATGCCCGACAGCCCGTCGGAGCAGAGCAGGAACACGTCGCCGCTCTTGATCTGGTGGGCGCGGATGTCGACCTGCACCGTCTCGCGCATGCCGAGGGCACGCGTGATGACGTTCTTGTGCGGGAAGTTCCGCTCCTCCTCCTCGGTCATGTCCGGCTTCGCTTCCTTGTAGTCCTCGAGGAGCGAGTGGTCGCGCGTGAGCTGCGCGATGCCGCCGTCGCGCAGGCGGTACACCCGCGAGTCACCGACGTGGCCGACGTACGCCTTGTCGCCCGCGACCAGGCAGCTCACGATCGTCGTGCCCATGCCCTTGTAGCGGATGTCGCGGCACGACGTCTCGAAGATGCGGAGGTTCGCCAGCTTCACCGCGCACACGAGCCGGTTCTCCACGTACGAGAGCGACCGGTCCATCTTGTACGGCCAGGTGACGTCCTCGTCCTCGCGCGTGCGCTGGTAGAACTCGCCGATGGTCTCGGCCGCCATCTTCGACGCGACCTCGCCGGACGCGTGACCACCCATCCCGTCCGCGACGATGAACAGCTGCTCGTCTTCGATGAGCGAGAAGTAGTCCTCGTTGTGGGTCCGCTTCATCCCCACGTCGGTCTTGGCGGCGTAGCGGATCTTCATTGGCCCTGCGGACGGGGGGACTGGATTCCCACGGTGCAAGGATAGGTTGGCGACGAAAGCCGCGTCAACTCGACCGCCCCAAATCGCAAGCCGCGGCCGCGGCTTGGTAGAGTGCCGGGCGTGTATGCCGAGCTGATCACCATCGGCGACGAGCTCACGCGCGGCGAGATCGTCGACACCAACTCGGCCTGGCTCGCGGCGCAGCTCTGGGATCTCGACGTCGCCGTGCGCTGGAAGACGAGCTGCCGCGACGACGAACCCGACCTGCGAGCAGCGCTGAGCGCGGCCACGGCGCGCGCCGACCTCGTGATCACCTCGGGCGGGCTGGGCCCGACCGAGGACGATCTGACGTGCGACGTCGTCGCGACCGCCGCGAATGTCCCGATCGCGATCGACGAGGCCGCGCGCGCCCGGCTCGAGCTGTTCCTCGCGTCGCGCGGACGGACGGTCTCGGAGGTGAACCTGCGACAGGCGCGCGTGCCGGCCGGGGCGCGCGTCCACGCCAACCCGGTCGGGCTCGCGCCCGCGTTCGAGGTCGCGCTCGGCGGCGTGCCCGTCGTCTGCCTGCCCGGCGTGCCGCGCGAGCTGTACGCGATCTGGGAGGCAGGCCTGCGCGCGCGGGTCGACGAGCTCCGCCAGGCGAGCGGCGCCGCCCCGCGGACCGCGCGGTGCGTGTACCGCATCTTCGGCCGCGCCGAATCGCAGCTGTCGGAGGCGCTGCGCGGTCTCGTCGACGGCCACGCCGGCGCGTCGCTCCACTACCAGGTGAAGTTCCCGGAGGTGCTGGTCAAGCTGGTCGTCCGGGATCCGGACGTCGCGGCCGCGGCGGCGCGCCACGCGGAGCTCGACGCGCAGCTCCGCGCGCGCGTCGGCCGCTGGATC
>JAIOII010001190.1 GCA_019912685.1 Kofleriaceae bacterium | reverse complement strand
GACGTGAGCGAGGACGCGCTCGCGACGATGGACCATGGCGAGCTCGTGACCCTCCTTGACCGGCTGTACACGAGGTGCGGCGAGCCAGCGCTGGCGGCGAGCACAGCGCGCGCGTCCTCCGACGACGAGCTCCGCGACCGCGTTCGCAGCGTGCGCCGCCGCGTGCTCGCGAAGGCCGGCGGGCGCCGTCCGGTCGAGTCAGCCGGCACGGCCTCACCAGGGGCTGACAGGCGCCGTCCTGCGTCGGCGGGAGAGGCCGCACCCCCTCGCCGCGCATTCGTGGTGCTCGTCTCCGATGACCAGGCGCTCGCCCGCCGCGCACGAGCGAGCTGCGGCGCGCGAGGCGTCGTGGTCGTCTGGGTCGCATCGCAGGCGACGCTCGCGAAGCTGGTCACGAGCGTCACCCCGACACACGTCGTGATCGACGGCTCCGTCCATCAGATCGACGACGCGAGCATGCGCGAGCTAGCCGCGCGTGGCGCTCGGGTTCGCTGGTGCCGTGGAGCGCAGGCGACGCTGGAGGAACTGGCGGCGATCGAGTAGCTGAGGTTCGGGAAATCGTCCCCTCGCGCGAAGATGCTCTGGACCCGGCTCGGCGCGGCTGGTGTAATCGACACCATGGGGAGCGAGGGACGCGGCGACCGAGTGACGCTCCCGCTGTTCGATCTGGAGCTGTTGATCGTCCTCGGGGTGATGGCGGCGCTGGGCCTGCTCTGCTGATAGGTCTCGACGACGATCCTGCGCGGCGGAGCTCACGGATCGCGAGCGGTCTGCCCGGCGCTGTCGAGCTCGTCGACCACGCCGCCCACGCTCGGCCCTGTCTCGTCTGGGTTGCTGGCACGGCGATCGGCTCGCAGCGCCGGAACGTCGAGATCCATCAGGTACGCCACGAGGACGGCATCTATGCCGTCGAGCGGCGCGCGTGGGCGCTGGTCCCGCTCTGCACGCGGAGCCGCGTAGATGTCGCTGCCGAGGGCGAGGCCCGGCTCGGAGGCGTGCCGGTGTTCGGGCTTGGTGATCTCGCCGAGCTCGGCGTCGGCGAAGAGGTCATCCAACATGAGCTCGTCGTCCGACCCGGGCACCCATCGATCATACGGGACCCCGACGCGGCGTCGGATAGCGGTGGGGTTGTGGGCTCCGCTCGGCGGGCCCGGGAGGTGTCGGTCCTCGCGCGCATCCGGCCCGCGATGGCCCCGTAGAAGGTAACCGAGGCAGCCTGCTACCATCCGCCGACGGGGGTGGGACGCATCCTGGTAACAGGCTACGGCGGGCAGCTCGACGCGGAGGTTCCAGCGCACGCGATCATTGGCAAGCCGTGCGAGGTAGGGACGTTGCGCGAGCTACTCCGGCTGGTGCCCGTGCTCGCCGAGGTGATCCGAGTCGACGGCGTCAATTGATGTAGGACCACGCTCTCGCGGGCGTGGTCGTCGAAGGCGTGATCGCCATCGGCGCGCACCGGACGATCCGGCTGTTCACCGCCGCGGCCGGCGTCGAGCGCCTCGACTGACGACCTGATCAACGAGATCCGATCATTGCCAGTCGCCGGAGAACGAAGCCCACAGGCTTTTCGCGGGAGCGCCATCCCGGTAGGCTCGTCGGTCCCGTGAGAGTCGAAGACAAGCTCCAGCTCCTCGTTCAAGGCTTTGTTACCCAGGTGACCGAGCTCGCGCGCCAGGTCGCGGTCGACACCCTCGCCAGCGCGTTGAACGCGCCTGTCGCGACGACGTCGGGGCCGCGGGTCAATCGCCACGGCCGCGGCTCGCCCGCCATTGGCAAGCGTGCGGTCGGTCTCGCAAGGGGGCGACAGCGTCCAGCCGGTGATCGGGAGCGCCTGAGCCAACGCTTCCTCGATCACGTGAAGGCGTATCCCGGACAGCGGATCGAGCAGATCAACCGCGCCCTGGGCACGCGGACGGCAGAGCTGCGTGGTCCCGTCGTCAAGCTGATCGCCGCGAAGGTGGTCAAGACGAAGGGCGAGCGACGCGCGACGACGTACTTCGCAGCCTGAGGCAGTGATCAGCGGCGGCGCGCGAGCCAGTCGCGCCAGTCGCCGGTCGGCACCGTCGGCCTCCCCGAGGTGCGGTCTTGCGGCAGCAGGTAGGTCTCCGCGCGGCGGCGGCTGGCCAGCACCACCGGCGTGCGCTGGTACCAGCGCGGGTGACCCTCGAGCGCGTCCAGGCGTTCAAGGGTCCCGGCGTCGACCTCCCAGATCTCGCCCGAGACCGAGGTCGTCCCTCCGAGGGTCATCGCGGGGAACGAGCTCAGGTCGACGAGCGTGAACACGGGGCGCGTCCGATCGAGCGCGATGAAACGCGCGCCCTCGAGAAGGCGGTGGTTGTGGAGGCCACGCAAGAGCGACCCGTACACGAACACACGCGTGTGGT
>JAIOII010001189.1 GCA_019912685.1 Kofleriaceae bacterium | reverse complement strand
TCATCCTCCAGCACCCGCGCTCGCGCCCCAGTCGACGCCGACGTGCAGCTCCGACCCCGGCAGGCACAGGCTCGCCATGCGCGCGGTCCCGATCGGCATGTCGCGCTCGCGCGGGTGCTGGAGGATGACGACGCGCGTGCGCGTCTCGATCCGCGGCAGCGCGTCGCAGTAGCAGACGGCGAGCGGCCGCCGGCAGCGCAGGCAGCGCTCGCGGTGCGGCTGGATCAGGGCCACTGGCCCCTCGCCGCGCGCCAGTCCGGCCGCTCGAGCACGTGGAGGAAGAACGCGTAGCGGCGCGCCCACTGGTCCACCTTGTCGAAGCGCCCCGCCTTGCCGCCGTGGCCGGCGCGCATGTCGGTCTCGAGGAGGAGGAGGTTCTCGTCGGTCCGCAGCGCGCGGAGGCGCGCCACCCACTTCGCCGGCTCGAAGTACTGCACCTGGCTGTCCCAGAGCCCGGTGATGACGAGGAGCGACGGATATGGCTTCGCGCCGACGTTGTCGTACGGCGAGTAGCTGAGCATGTACTCGTACGCCGCCTTGTCCGCCGGGTTGCCCCACTCGTCGTACTCGTTGGTCGTGAGCGGGATCGACGCGTCGAGCATCGTGGTCACGACGTCGACGAAGGGCACGGTGGCGATGACGCCGCGGTAGAGGTCGGGGCGCATGTTGAGCACCGCGCCCATGAGCAGTCCGCCCGCGCTGCCGCCCCACGCGAACACCTTGTCGCGCGCGGCGTACCTCGTCGCGACGAGGTGCTCGCTCGCCGCGATGAAGTCGGTGAACGAGTTCAGCTTGTGCTGCTGTCGACCCTGCTCGTACCACGCACGCCCCATCTCCGAGCCGCCGCGCACGTGCGCGATCGCGTACACCCAGCCGCGATCGAGCAGGCTCACGACGTGCTGCGAGAACGCGGCGTCCTGGGAGTAGCCGTACGAGCCGTAGCCGTAGACGAGGACCGGCGCCGTGCCGTCGACCTTCGTGCCCTTCGCGCGCACGAGCGAGACCGGGATCTTCGCGCCGTCGGGTGCGGTCGCGTGCACGTACTCGCTCGTGTAGCGGGTGGCGTCGTAGCCGGGCACCGGCGTCTCGTCGACGACGACGCGCCGCCGCGACGCGATGTCGAGCTCGAAGACCGTGGAGGGCGTGGTGAGCGACGCGTAGCTCCAGCGAACGGTGCGCGCGCCGAGGTCGGGCGTGTCGTGGAGCGACATGACGAAGGTGGGGTCGTTCGCCTCGGGGGTGAACGACTCGGCCAGAGCGGCGCCGCGCGGCAGCACGCGCACGCGCTGCAGGCCGCCGCGGCGCTCGTTCCACGCGAGGAAGGCCTCGTGGACGTCGAACCCGCCGACGAGCGCGTCCGGATCGTGCGGGACGACATCCCGCCACGTGCGCTTGTCCGCCGGGTCGGCGCCGTCGGCGACCTCGATCAGGCGGAAGTTCTGCGCCTCCGAGTTCGTGCGCACGACGAAGCGCGTCCCGTCGTGATCGAGCGCGTACTCGTGCCGGGGCTCGCGGGGAAGGAACACGCGCGGCGGCGCGGCCGGGTCGTCGGCGTCGACGAGGCGCACCTCGTTCGACGTCGTGCTCCTCATCGCGATCTGGACGTACCGCCGGCTCTTCGTCTCGCCGACGCTCGTGTAATACGCGCCGTCGGCTTCGTCGTGCACCAGCACGTCGGCCGAGACCGGCGTGCGGAGCAGGTGGCGCTTCACGTAGCGACTGCGGAGCGTCGTCTCGTCCTTGCCGACGTAGAACAGCGTCCGCGAGTCGTTCGCCCACGCCAGGCTCGGGGTGATGTTGGAGACCGTATCGGGCAACAGCTCGCCCGTCACCAGATCCTTCACGCGCAGGTCGAGCTGGCTGCGACCGACCGTGTCCTCGGTCCAGGCGAGATACCGGCCGTCGGGGCTCACCGTGGTGCCGTAGAAGTTGAAGAAGGCGTGGTCCTTCGCGCGCTCGTTGGCGTCGAGGATGACCTCGTCGGGCGCGTCGAGCGTGCCCCGCTTGCGCACCAGGATCGGGTACTGCCGCTCCGGCTTCCAGCGCCGGATGTACCACCAGCCATTCTCGAAGACCGGCGCGCTCGCGTCCTCCTGCGCGACGCGCGCGGTCATCTCGGCGCGCAGCGTGCGCTCGAGCGACGCGACCGGCGCGAGCGCGGCATGCGTGTAGGCGTTCTCCGCCTCGAGGTACGCGAGCACCTCGGGGTCCTTGCGCGTGTCGTCGCGCAGCCAGTAGTACGGATCGATGCGCGCGCCGTGCGGCGACGGCACCTCGTGCGGCTTCTGCGCGGCGACGGGCTCGGGGACGGAGACGGCGGGGGCGCGAGGGCTCGGGCACGCCGCGAGGGCGGCGACGGAGACGGAGGCGGCGAGGACGGCGGGGAGGCCGAGGCGGCCGGGGCGTGATGACATCGCCGGAGCGTATACCCCGTAATCGTGCTCAGTTGCCGGCGTAGAAGATGTCGACGCAGGACTGCGACTCGAGCGTCTGGATCTGACCCGAGAGCGCGACGGCGCAGAGCACGTTCTTGCCGGGGCGGAGCACGATGCCCGTGACCTCGACGCTGCCGTTCGAGCCCGGCGTGGCGGTCTGGGACAGCGCCTGATCGTTGAGCCGCAGGTCGAACGCACGGCCCGGCTGGCCGTGGAACGTGAACGTCGCCGGCGACGTCGTCGTGAGCGAGGGCGTGTCGAGCGACCACGACGGCCCGCGGAACGCGTTCGGGT
>JAIOII010001188.1 GCA_019912685.1 Kofleriaceae bacterium | reverse complement strand
TGCGCCGCGAACTGATCGAGCTCGCCGCGCGACGGTTCGTTGCCCTGGTTCGGCGCCGGCCGAGTGGAACAGCTACACGGAGCCGAACCTGGGCTGGGGCCTCCAGATCCCGCCCGGCGTCTCGACGTCGCCGACGATGGCCAACGGCGCGGTCAACTTCACCGGCTTCCGCGACGGCGCGCTCGTCGTCGTCGGTGCGTTCGCGGCGCCGAACCAGGGCAACGAACCGTCGCGCGGCGAGCTCGATCAGTTCGCGGCGCAGCTCGCCTCGCAGCTGGGCGCACGCGTGACCGAGGCCGGTTACACGCAGACCCAGGGCGAGAGCCGCTATCGCGTCGTCATGGAGACGGCGACCGACCGCGGCGAGGCGCGCTTCTACATCGAGCCGCACATCATCCTCGTCGCGTACTACACCCGCAACAGCGGCTGGGACGCGAGCGCGGGCGAGCGCGGCCAGTTCTTCGAGAGCGTGACGCTCCCCGGCGGTGGCATGTGATCCGCGCGTTGCTCGTCGGCGCGCTCGTGATCGCCGCCGTGCTCGCCGGCGAGGCGAGCGCGTGCCCGACCGACGCCGCCGATCGCGCGGCCGCGCTGCGCAAGCGCCTCGATCACGAGCGGGCGCGGGCGGAGCGGTGGCGGTGGGGCTGGAGCGTCGGCTTCGGCGTGGTCGCGATCGGCCAGGGCGCGATGGTGATCGCGGAGTACACGCCGCTCGGCGAGTTCGACGACGCCGCGGAGGCCAGCCTGGTCGCGGGCACGGCGAAGTCGATCATCGGCCTCGGCGCGCGCGTGATCGCGCCGATCAAGGTGCCGCACCCGACGGTCACCGGCGATCCGTGCACCGACCTCGCCGCCGCCGAGGCCGCGCTCGCGCGCGCGGCGACGAGCGAGAAGCGGAGCTTCTGGCTCAACCACCTCGGCGGCCTCGCCCTCCAGATCGGCGGCGCGCTCTACGTCGGCCTGTCGGCCGACGCCGCGTGGGACGACGCCGCGATCTCGTTCGCGCTGGGCTACGCCGTGGGCGTCAGCAGCACGTACACGCAGCCGCGCGCGGCCTGGGGAGAGCATCGGCGCGCGCCCGAGGCGCGCACCTGGCAGGTAGCGCCGCTCGTTTCACCGCGCGCGCGCGGCCTCGCGATCGTCGGCTCGTTCTGACCTGCGGGTTCTGCGCTACGCTGCGCGCATGACGCCCGAACAGAAAGCCGCCATCCGCCTGACGCAGTACGCGCGCGGCGGTGGTTGAGCCGCCAAGCTGCGGCTGCCGGACCTCGTGCAGGTCCTCGACGGGGAGGCGGCGGGGGCGTCGGCGGGACGCGACGGGAGAGCTGCGCCCGGCGTGATGCCGGGCGTGCTGGTCGATCAGGCGTACAAGGACGACGCCGCCGTCGTCGCCGGGCCGACGCCGGGCTCCGGGCTCGTGCTGACCGCCGACGTCATCGCGCCGAACGTCGACGATCCGGCGACCTTCGGCGCGATCGCGGCGTGCAACTCGATCTCGGACGTCTACGCGATGGGCGGCGAGCCGCGCTTCGCGCTCAACCTCGCGTTCTTCTGCGACGAGCACCTGCCGCTCGAGGTCCTCGGCGAGATCCAGCGCGGCGCCGCGGCGGTGTGCGCGCAGGCGGGCGTGGCGGTGGTCGGCGGCCACACCGTGCGCGATCCCGAGCTCAAGTTCGGGCTGTCGGTGACCGGCGAGGTCCGCCTCGACGCCATCTGGTCGAATCGCCACGCCAGAGCAGGTCAGGCGCTCGTGCTCACCAAGGCGCTCGGCACCGGCATCCTGTCCCAGGCGATCAAGAAGGGGGCCGCGACGGACGACGAGATCGCGGCGGCGGTCGTGTCGATGACGACGCTCAACCGCGGCGCGATGGAGGTCGGCCGCCGCCACGGCGTCACCGCGGCGACCGACGTCACGGGCTTCGGCCTCGCCGGCCACCTCCGCAACATCCTGCGCGGCTCGAACCTCGCCGCGACGATCGATCACACGGCGCTGCGCCTCTTGCCCGGTGTGGCCGACCACATCGCGACCGGCCACGTCCCCGGCGGCTCCGCCGCCAACCGCACGTTCCTCGCGCCGTCGTTCGCGTACCACGGCCCCGCGGCGATGGAGCACGTGATCCTGACGGCGATCACCGACGCGCAGACCTCCGGCGGCCTGCTCCTGTGCGTGCCCGTCGATCAGGTTGCGGCCGCCCTCTCCGAGCTCCGCGCCCTCGAGCTGCCGGCGGCCCACGTCGGCCACCTGCGCGTGCGCGAACCCGACGAACCCGACGCTGCGATCCGGATCGAGTGACCGAGTCCGAGACCGAGTCCGAGACCGAGTCCGAGACCGAGTCCGAGACCGAGTCCGAGACCGAGTCCGAGTCCGAGTCCGAGTCCGAGTCCGAGT
>JAIOII010001187.1 GCA_019912685.1 Kofleriaceae bacterium | reverse complement strand
TCCGGCACCGGCGAGAAGCTCGGCGCGGGCGCGCGCGCGGGCGGGGCGCTGCACGCGGCGAGCGCGCCGCACAGCAGGAGCCAGCTCTTGCTCATGCGAAGACGCTATCCCATCAGGCGCAGACGGCCACCTTCCGGCGATGACGACGGTGGCGACCGTGACGACGGCTCGGGTCGGATCAGAGCGCGAACGTGACGTCCGGGCAGTGACCGCCGACCCACTGCTGGAAGCTCGGGTTGCAGCGCGGCGCGCGCTCGGGCGTCAGCGGGAGCTTGCAGTCGATGACGGTGCCGGGGGGCGGGCACTCGAGCGGCAGGCACTGCGCGGTGCCGGTGCTCTCGTCGCAGTACGTCTGGGTCGCGCAGAGGGTGGCCGCGCAGCTCGCGGGCTCGGGGAGCTCGCAGTCGTTCACGAGCTCGCGGTGCAGGACGCTCAGGCGCGCGGCGTGCGGCCGGGTCGGCTTGCGGAAGGCGACGACCACGTACGGGCGGCTCTCGGCCTGGGTCGTGATGCAGCCGTTGCCCGGGGTGGCGAGCTGCGTGTGGAAGCGGATGCGGTCGTTGCGGCGGGTGATGTCGAGGATGCCGGCGATGTAGCCGCCGGTCGGCTGCGAGCCGGCCTGGTAGACGAAGACCCACTGATAGCGGAAGTCGACGTCGAGGGTGCCGGTGAAGCCGTAGGTGTCGTGGAACGCGCGGCGCGAGGTGAAGACGCGGAACGACTCGTCCGCGACCTCGTCGAACGGCAGCGCGACGTCGAGGACGTGGAGCTCGGACACCGCGTCGCGCTTGTCGTCGGGGGAGGTGATGGAGGCGCCGTCGTCCTCGTCTGCGGCGACGACGATCGTCTCCGGATCATCGGTCATGCAGGAGGTGGTGAGCAGTGCGAGGAGGGAGGAGAGGAGGAGGTTCTTCACGGGGCGGCGTACCTATCAGGTGCGTCGTTACGACACAAGCCCCTCGGCTTCGAGCTGCTCGATGGCCCCGAGCACGAGGTCGGGACGGTGCAATTGCACGGCATGGTCACTATCGGTGACGAGCAGCTGCTGGACATCGCTGGCCAGCGCGACGAGGTCGGCCTGGGCCTCCACCCAGATCCGGTTGTAGGCGGCGCGATCGACGCCGGGCGCAACCCAGTCGTCGGGGCCGATGGGCGCCGTCGACGTGAGCACGCGTAGCGGTGCGGCCAGGCGGCGCGGCAACCGCGCGGCGATGCGGTCGCTCGCCGTACCGTCGGCAAGCTCGCGGGCCAGTCCCTCGAGAACCCGCGGGTCCGTGCTCATCGCTTCGAGCGTGGCGAGCGCAGCCGGTGGCAGAGGGTGCGGCGCGACCGGAGCCGTGCGCCCTCGCCGCCGGTCGATCCAGGCGCCGACGGCCGCTGCGAGGTCCAGGACGCGGAGCAAGCCGACGCGTGCCGCGAGCGCCCACACGCGTAGCAGGTACGGCGACGGCTCGGGATCCGGGATCCCCGTTGCGCGGAGCCGAGCGGGAAGGGTCTCCGGGTAACCGTCGACCAGGACAACGCCGGCGAGGGGGCGCGACGTGGCCGCGGCGAACGCCCGCACCACCAGGGCGCCGAACGAGTGCGCCACCAGCACCAGCGGGCCATCGACGTCGAGGCGCCGGAGCAGCGCCTCGAGATCGCGTGCGAGCACGTCGCACGTGCGCGGACGCGGCGCCAGATCGCTCCAGCCCAGGCCGGCGCGATCGTAGACAACCGTACGACCGAGCGTCGCGGCCTGCGCGGGCAGATCGCCCCAGTGCGTCGACCACTCGCCGGCACCGCCCTCGAACACGATCGTGGGCGTCGCCGCACCACGCACCACGGCGTGCAGCCGCCGGCCGCCGATGTCGACGAGGACGCCAGGCGGACGCGGCCGAGCGCGAGCGAAGAACGGCACCGCGGATGTATACGGCATCGTCCGATCGGTGCCGAGCTACCGGCGGCCGGCGGCGATTGCGCGGCCGCGGCGTTCGCGTGCAATGGCTGCAGGCTTGCGCGCCGGGCGCCGGCGGCGCAGCGGGCACGGTGCTTGCTGTCTCCTTCGCCATGAAGCATGTCGTCCTCGTCGCGGCCCTCGCGGCCTGTGCGAGCGGGCCCGGCGACCGCGCGGGCACGCCGGCGCCGACGCCGAACGTCGAGCCCGCAACCGGCCCGGGC
>JAIOII010001186.1 GCA_019912685.1 Kofleriaceae bacterium | reverse complement strand
AGCTCGGCGATCTCGTTGCCCACGACCCCGAGCTCGCCCTCCTCAAGGCGCGCTACGCCGGCGAGCTCGAGGCCGCGCTGCGCCGCGCCGGGGAGGCCCTGACCGAGCGCGAGCGAGCGCTCCTCCGCCTGGCCTTCGTCGACGGCCTCAACGTCGATCAGGTGGGGGACGTCTACGGCGTGCACCGCGCCACCGCCGCGCGCTGGATCGCGCGGGCGCGGACGCGCGTGTTCGAGCTGACCCGGGACGACCTGCGGGCGCGGCTGGCGCTGACGCCGACCGAGTTCGAGAGCGTGGTGCGGCTGGTGCGCAGCCAGGTCGAGCTGTCCCTGACGCGACTTTTCGGTGCGACGGATCCGTAGACGCCTGTCTCCCGATCGAACGGCGAGCGCTCCCGCTCGCCCCGAGGAGACGACATGCGGCAACGTAACGTGATCACGGTGGTCCTCCGGGCGCTGCGGATGAAGCGCAGGACCACCACGCTGGCGCTCTTGGCGCTGGGCCTGACGATCGTGCTCGGTCGCGCGCCGGCAGCGGCGCAGACCGTGGTCGAGCCGCTGCCGCCCGAGCCGGACGACGAGGCCGAGATCGTGATGGAGCCCGCGGCGCCCGACGCCGTGGCGCCCGACGCCGGCGAGGCTGGCGAAGGCGGCGAGGCCTCGCTCTTCGAGGAGATGACGCCGGAGCGACGCGCCGAGTACGCCGCCGCGCTACGCGAGGTGGTCACGGCGGTGCGGGGCAAGGTCACCGAGAAGATCGGCGACAAGATCGCCGCCAAGCAGAACGATCGCATGGCGCAGATCGCCGCCGTGCTGTCGCTCCTGTCCCTGGGCGGCCTCTTGCTCCTGTTCGCGCCGCTGGTCCTGCGCCGCCGCTTCCCGGGGCAGGGCGCGGTGCTGTGGAGGTACAGCGCGCTGGCCGCGGTGATGTTCGTCGTCGCCGTCAACCTGTTCACCGGCGTGCTCCTGCTCATGCGCGGCTCCCAGGCGGTGATGGGGCAGGCGACCAACCCACAGCTGCAGGTCGTCGAGTCGACGTTCGACCTCATGCACGACAAGGCGCCCGACATGGCGGAGATCGGCCCGGTGCTGATCGAGCCGACGCTGGTCGGCCTCACCGGCGAGTCGGAGGAGCCGGTCCTGACGATCATGCTCGAGAACGTCCAGAAGCTGCGCTCCGACTTCACGGTCTTCACCACCGTCGGCAACTTCTTCAAGCGCCTCGACTGGCTGTTCGGCCTCCTGCCCATCGTGATGATCGGGCTGGCGATGCTGCTGTTCGCCAGGGCGGCGTGGCCGACCCTCGCCGAGATCGTGCGGCTGCCCGGTCGCGCTGCGGCGGGCGAGGCCGGCGCCGGCCGGCGCGTCGTCGCCCTCACCCTGCGCAACGTGTGGGCCGAGCTGCGCGCGACCCTGGCGGTGATCGGCGTGCTCTTCGTGCTCACCGTGCTCGCCGGGATCCTGGTCGGCCTGGTGCTCGCGCCCGCGATCGAGATCTTCCTCGCCTACCTGACGGTCTCGCTCATGTACGTCCAGGTCGTGGACCAGGCGTCGTCGTTCTGGGTGCTGTTCTCGCTCATGGCCAGCATCGTCTTCCTCGCCGCCAACCTCGGCGTCGTGCTGGTGACGACCGCGCTCTTCCTCGGCAAGACGCAGAAGCTGTTCCAGGCCCGCTTCCGCGAGGGCGTGCCGCTCGGCCAGCACCGCCGCTTCTGGATCTGGGGCAGCCTGGCGGTCCTGTGGGCGATGGTCCTGCCGGTGCTCTACATCCTGGCGGCGCAGGAGGGCGTGGCCTGGCTCGCCGGCAAGATGATCGCGACCGGGAGCTGGCCGCTGGTGCTCGGCGGCGGGCCGGCGCTGTTCCTGCTCGGCTTCGCCGTCGTGTTCTGGGCGGCGCGTGGTGCGCGCGGGCTCGGCTTCATCAGGCGCTACCAGGCGGCGCCGCCCCCGCCGCCGGTCCCCGCCGGCTACGGCCTCATGGCGCCGGGCATGCGGTAGCCGCGCTGGACCTCGGAGGCTGGCAATCAGGCGCGGAGCTCGGCCACCATCTCGTCGACGCGCGCCGGCGCGACGCCGGTGGCCGTCGCGAGCTGCGTGACGATCTCCTGCTCGGTCGATGTGTACTCGTCGTCGGCGAGCCCGATCACGAGCCCCAGCATGAGCGCCGCCTCGGCCTGGCCCGGATCACCCACGAGCTCCGCCACCCGGGCGATCAGCGGCGCGAAGCCGTCCTCCTCGAGGCGGTGGCTCGCGTTGCTGACCAGGCCGTCGATCGTGTCGCGCTCGACGCCCCCGAGGAGCTCGAGGCGATCGAGCAGCGCGTCGTACTCGACCTCGCTGGCGCTGCCATCGGCGGCGGCCACCGCGAACGCGCAGGTGACCGCGGCCTCCAGGAACGTCTCGTCGGCGAGACGCCGACTCATGTCGTGGCGGGTCCACCAGGTGCGCTTCTCGTAGCTCGGCATCGTGGCCTCCTTATACGACGCCAGCGGCCGCTGCGGACTCTGCCTGTTCCTTCCATGTGCCCGGCCGACGCCGCTTGGTACGTCACCGAGCATGAGAACTGTCTTCCGCTGCGCAACTCTTGCCGTGTGTGTTGGTTCCGTTGCCTCGGGCGCCTGCTTCGAACAGGAGACCTCCGAGGTGGGCACCGTCAGCCTCCAGCTGGTGGGGCAGTCGCCGTCGGGCACCGTCTACCGGTTGCGCGACGCCGTCGTCGCCGTCGACGGACCGGCCTACAGCGAGACCTGGGACACCGAGGACGATCCGGACCGCACGTCGCTGTCGGCCGACGTCGACGTGGGCGAGTACGAGGTGGAGCTCGCGGAGGGCTGGCGCCTCGAGCGCCTGGCGCCGCCGGAGCCGCCGGTCACGGTCGATGCCACGCTGCTCTCCGACAACCCGCTCGCGTTCGCCGTCTCGGCCGGCGCGCGCACCCGGGTGCCGCTGCGCTTCCGCGTCGAGGACGGGGACGTCGAGCTCGACCAGGGCTACGACATCGAGATCGAGGTCGAGGAGCCGCTCCCCCCGGCCGTGACCATCACCTCCGTGCCCTCGCCGACCAGCGACAGCACGCCGACGATCTCGTTCGTCGTGACCGCCAGCGGCGCGGTGTCGACCGAGTGCCGGCTCGACGGCGGCGCCTTCGCCGCCTGCACCTCGCCGTACACCACGCCGGCGCTGTCCGACGGCGCCCACGTGATCCACGTGCGCGCCACCGACGGCATGGGCCGCACCGGCGACGCCACCGCCGCGTTCGTCGTCGACACCGTCGCGCCGAGCGTGATCATCACCTCGGGGCCTACCCAGGTCGTGTACAGCACGACCACGACCTTCACGTTCTCGGCGTCGGGCAGCCCCACCAATGTGGAGTGCCGCTCGTACGCGCGCGGCGCGCCGAGCGGCGCGTTCGTGAGCTGCAGCTCGCCGACGACGTGGGCGGTGCAGTTCCCGCCCCCCCCGGCGTCGTACGCGCCCTGGACCTTCGAGGTCCGCGTCACCGACGCCGCCGGCAACGCCCGGTCGGCGACCTGGGACTACGCCACCGCGATCATCATCTGATCGCAGACACGGTCTCGTGCAGCGGTGATCAACGCGTGCCCATGGCGAGGTACACGACCGCTCCGATGCCGAGCGCCGCGACCAGCGCCGCGACCGCGACCGGACCGGTCGATCCCGGCGCGATCGCCTCGCCGGCGACCAGCGCGCGCCGCGCACGAACGAACCGGATCGCTGCGATGACATGGCACGCGGTACCGAGCCCGACGACCGCGATTCCGAGCATCGAGCCCCAGCCGTCGTCATCGCGTTCGGGGTGCTCGAACTGCAACCATGCGGACAGGCGGGCGATCACGAAGCCGAACGCCATGAGCGTCACGCCGGTGCGCAACCACGCCAGCAGCGTGCGCTCGTTGGCCTGGAGGAACCGGAGGTCGGGTGCGTCGCTCGACATGGGGATGCATCATCGGAGGCGGCGCTCAGCGCGAACGCAACCGGTCGATGACGGCGTACGCGAGCACCGCGCTCGCGAGGCCCGCGATCCATGGCCACGCCGAGGTCCTGGTCGCCTTCGGCAACGTCAGCTTGCCGCGGTCGGCCGCCTCGAGCGCCGGCTTCATGCGTGGATACGCACGCACGTAGAGCGCGGCGCCCGCGAGCATCCCGAGGACACCCCAGAGCGCGTCGCGACGCCCTTCGCCGACCGCGGCGATCGTCGTCCCCGGGCAATACCCGTTGATCGCGAGGCCGGCCCCGAACAGCGCACCGCCACCGACGATCGACACGAGGCGGAGCGGCTTGATCTCGAGGGAGGCCCGCCCGGACTGGACGAGCCCTTGCACGCCGACCGCCCCGACGGCGATCGCGGTTGCCATGACCTTGGCGACGGTCGGGTCGCGCAACAGGAGCTGGTCGACGATCACGTCGTACTTCGCGACGCGGCCCTTCTGCAGCAGCGCGCCGAAGGCGACGCCGGTGCCCAGACCGAGCGCCAGCTTCCCGGGTCCTTCAACGCGCACGCGCCACCGGCCTTCCGAACAGCAGGTGCGCAACACCGGCGGCCGCGGCGGCCATGACCGGCGAGAACAGCCAGCTCGACGCCGCGAGCTGCATGTTGCCGCTGATGGCGTGGCCGCTCGTGCAGCCCTTCGCGACGCGAGCGCCGAGCATCATCAGCGCGCCGCCGAGAAACGCGCCGAGGTCGCGCCGCACCGGCGATGTTCCGAACCGGCGCGCCCAGATCGCCGACACGCGCGGCGGGTGCCGGTCGGCAGATGCCCTCGAGCTGAGGAAGCTTCCGAGCGCGACGCCGGCGGCGAGCATCCACTCCCAGTCGAGCTTCGGCACCTCGTCGTTCTCGGCGACGTAGGCGTTCGCGCCGGACCAGCGTGGCGCGAACCGCTGGCCGAGGCCTGCGGCGGTGCCCTCGAAGGCCGCGGTGATGCCGATCGGTTGCTTCGCGGTGAGGAAGCTGAACCAGCTGAGCACGCCGATGCCGGCACCGACGGCGTACGGCGACCACGATCGTCTCGCGAGGATGCTCATGCGCGTTTCCCTTCGATGTCCGGAGTGGTGACGCTGTGCTCGGTGCCCTTGGTCGTCGGCAGCTCCAGCCGAGTCCACGCGGTCATGCCGCCGAGCAGGTTCTTGACGTTCTGGTAGCCCTTGCGACGCAGGATGCTCGCGGCGAGCCCGGCGCGGTGGCCGACGCTGCACACGACCGCGATCGCGGCCTTCCGATCGATCCCGGACGCGATGCGGCCGAGGTGGTCGTCGAGGTAGCCGACGTAGAGATGGCGAGCATCGACGATGTGGCCTTCGTCCTCGAACTCCATGTCGTCACGAACATCGAGGACGACATGGCTGGTCCGCGCATCGACGAGCTCGCGCGGCGCGATCGTGGCGAGGTGATCGAATGGCTGCCCGGCATCGCGCCAGGCCTCGAACCCACCGGCGAGCACGCCCTGGATGTTGTCGACGCCGAGCCGCGCCAGCGCCAGCACGGCGGTCTCGAGCTGGTTCAGGTCGTCGAGCACGAGGTAGACGGGCGTGGTCCGGTTGGCGAGCCATCCACCGAAGATCGCCATACCCTCGAGCCACACGTTGTAGGAGCCCGGCACGTGGCCGCCGGCGAACGCCTCCGGATCGCGGCCGTCGAGCACGATGCCCTGCTTGTGCTCCGAGGCGAACTTCTTCGGCGGCAGGAGCGGTACCGCGAGAGGTGGGGTGGCGAGCGGCGTGCCTCCCTCGAGGTTCAGCTTCTCCATCAGGGTGAAGTACGGCGGCCGCGGAATCCGCTCGCGCAGCTTGGCGTCCATGAAGGCGCCCCGCGTCTTCGTGAACACCGGGTTGTACGCGCGCTCGAGCCCGAGCGTCGACTCGTCGCGGTCGGCGATGTTGCCGCCGCACACCGACCCCGAGCCATGCGCGGGCCACAGGAGCGCTTGATCGCCGAGCGGCAGCAGCTTGTCGTGCACGGCATCGAACAACATGCCGGCGTGCTCGCGCGTCCGCTTCGGATCCGCCAGATCCGTGCGCCCGGTCTCGCCGATGAAGAGGGTGTCGCCCGTGAACACGCCCCACGCGCGATCGGGGACGTCGCGGAGGAACACGGCATAGCAGGTGCTCTCCGGCGTGTGTCCCGGCGTGTGCAGCGCCACGAAGCTCAGGCTGCCCGCGCGCAGGCGCTCGCCGTGCTCGAGCCGGATGTCCGAATGCCCGAACAGAGGATGGTCGAGCGAGACGATCTTCGCGCCGGTCTTCTCCGCGATCTCCTTCGAACCGATCACGAAGTCCTCCTGACGGTGCGTCTCGAGGATGTACTTGATGACGAGATCGTTCTCGCGCGCGAGCTTCAGGTACTCGTCGACGTCGCGTCGCGGATCGACGATGACCGCGTCGTGCTTGTCACCGAGCAAGTACGCGTTGTGAGCGAGCCCCGGCGTCTTGATGCGCTTGAAGTACATGGCACCTCGCGGTGCCATGTAATGCACTCCACGTGCCCGCCGCGCGGGCGCATCGCGACCAGCGCGCCGGTGGGCGTGAGCGCTCACCCGCACGGCGACGCCGGCAGCCCGGCCGTCAACCAGGCTCGGGTCCCGCAGCCTGCACGGTGACCGCCGGGCGTTGCTCGCACAGGGCTCGCTCGATGCGGTAGCGCAAGGCGAAGGCTCGGCGTCCTCCCAGGAAGTCCTCGTGCGCTCCGGCGACCGCCTCGCCCTCGACCCAGAAGCGAAGCACCTCGTGGGTGGGCGGCCCCGGCAGCGCGACGAAGACGCGCCGGCCCGGGACGATGACATAGGTCCCGGTGAGCTCGTCGGCCCTGGAGCTCACCTCGATGCCGTCATCGACGTTGCGTAGCCGGAGCAGCACCATGAGGTTGATGCCGGGGAAGGGAAATGCCAGCGACCAGTAGCTGGCCTGTCCGTGTTCATCCACCCAGGTTCGCAGCGCCGCGATGTAGAAGACGCGGCTCGTGCCCGACAGCGTGCGTACCCACCGGCGACTGCTGCCGCCGTCGTGAAGGAAGAGCTCCTGAACCGAGCTGCTCATTCGCGCGCCGCCGTCGACGAGGCGCGGGATGCAGAGGTTGCCGACGCGACGCGCCAGCGGCAAATAGGCAAACGCGAGGGGCTCGGCCCACGGCTCCCACCGCAGCCATTCCACGCGCATGTGATGGGGCTCGGGGCGCTCGTAGAAGCCGCGCAGCCGGGGATGCACCCGGCCTGGATGGAAGGTCGCCGAACGGAGCGCATCGAAGTCGGGGATCAGCGCGGCCCGCCCGGGGCCAACGCGCTCGCCCA
The DNA here is from genome assembly GCA_019912685.1 of Kofleriaceae bacterium. Classification (GTDB taxonomy): domain Bacteria; phylum Myxococcota_A; class Polyangia; order Haliangiales; family Haliangiaceae; genus UBA2376. Next base: position 45,874 of record JAIOII010001186.1, on the reverse strand, counting down.
GCACGTCACGTGGGACGGGCGCGCGCACCGGCGAGCGCGCCGCCTGGACGAACGGAAAGCGCTCGTAAGCGAGGGGCCGCCCCAGCGGGAGCTTCATGCCACCTCCTGTCGCCCGATACGCGCCGCCTCGCGTGCGAGCCGATCGACGGCCTCTTCCCGCGACTCCGGCGACACGGTCGGATCGTGCGCCGGCATGCGGGTCTCGCGGCGCTGGAGGAAGCGAACATCGTTGATCCGACCGAGCTGCCGCCATGCGGTGGGCACGTGCTCCCGCTGGTAGTCATCGATCACCATCGCGCGATCGGCGACGTCGTGGTCCGCGCCGTCGAGCACCACGTTGGCCGCCATCCGCGCCGAGGCGCAGGCGCCCTCCATCGTCGCCAGGTCCATCGGATTCTGGACGTGGTCGCCGCACAGGACGAGGTTGCGGAGGTCCGACGCGGGTGAAGGTCGGCGCGCCCAGCTGCCGGGGGGATGGATGAGGAGCGGTGAACGGTTGCGCCCGGGCCGCCCGTGCTCGAAGCCGACGTCCTGGTCGAAATGAAAGGCGAGCACGTCCTGCGATCGCAGCATCGGCTGCTGGTCTGCGTCGCGGCACTTGGCGATCTGCCGGATGATCTCCGCCTGGATCTGCGGAAGCGTCAGCGATTCGGCCCGCGGCACCTCGCAATCACGAGGTTGGTTCCACTCGGTGGCGATGATCGAGAGCATGCCGGAACCGCCGGCCGCGGTGAGGCGCTCGACGTACTCCGGTCTCCAGAACTGGCGCTGCGACACGCCCGTGATCCCCCAGGGCGAATCGCCGAAGGCGACATGGCCGCGGACCCAGGGACGATCGGCGCCTCGCAACAGGAACTGCACGCCCACCATCCAGCGCGTGGTGGCGTCGAGCGGGATCGCCGCCACCTTGTCGAGCTCGGCGCAGCGATCCCTCGCCGCCGGCGACTGCGCGACGATTCCCTGCGTGGCTTCCAGCGGAGTCGCGAGCACGTACCAGTCGGCTCGGATGGGCGGCGCGCCGGCGCGATGCACCGCCACCACCTCACGGCCCTCGACCTCGATGCGGGTCACGCGCTGCTCCGGCCCTTGCTCGAAACGCACGCCGAGCTGCGCGAGCCACCGCGCCCAGGGCCCGAGCCACGTGTCGGTGGTCGGACCCGGAAGCACGAACTCCGACGGACCCGGACGGCGAAAATCGAGCATCATCAGGACGAGCACGTCGAGCAACGTCCGTGCGCTGCCTTCGCTCGCCTTCATCGCGACGAGCGCCTGAGGCGTGCACTCGAGAACGCGCTGAGCGATGGGGCCGAGCTTGTCCGCCTCCATGTACTCCCAGAAGGAGAGCTGCTCGAACCGCTGCATGCGTTCGACGGGCCCACGGGTGCAGTAGTGCAACAGCTTCTTGCCGATGTGATGCAGCTCGGCGCCGGAGATGCTGTGGAAGATCTTCGCCAGCGTCAGCACCAGGCCGCCCACCTCGCTGTAGCGGGGCGCGTTGCGATGGATGGTGAGCAGCGGGAAGTTCTCCCGCGCGATCGCCATGTGCGACAGCCCGACGAGGCTGTCGCGCACGCTACCTCCGCATGGCTCCCGGAACGCTTCGGCCCGGTAGCGGCCCGGCTCGAGCCGCCCGGGGATGCGAGCCATGGTCTCCGGCAAGCAGCGATAGAAGGCGGGCATGAAGCGATAGCCGTGCTCCCCCGGCACCTCGGCGCCGTTGACCGCGAAGTACTGCGAGCGGGCCTTGCCGCCGAGACCACGAGCTCCGCCTGGCCGCATCTCGTGGAGCGTCACGTCGAAGCCCCGACCGGCGAGCTCGTGGGCGGCCGTGAGACCTGCAATGCCCCCTCCGATCACGGCGACCCGCCGAGCTGTCCAGCGCTTCGACATCCAGTCCTCCTCGTACCCGCGCGACCGCAGCAAGATGCGCACCAGCCGGAAGCCGTTGAAACCGGCGCTGCACGGAACCGGACCCTGAGCAGATTCAGCGCAACGGTCGATGCCGCTGGGCCAGCGCGGCTCAGCGCAGCCCGTACTTGCCGAGCTTGGTCACGAACGTCCGGCGCGGCATGCCGATGATCTCGGCGGCCCGGGACTGGTTCCCGCTCGCGGCGGCGAGCGCCTCGCTCATGCGTCGTCGCTCGAGCTCCTCGACTTCCTCGGCGATCGAGCGCATGCGGAAGCCCGAGCCCGCCCCGGGGTCGGCTCCCGCAACGTTCGACGACGGAAGATGCCACGGTTCGATCGTGGTCTCGTGCGCGTCACGGTCCGCATCACCCGCGACCACGGCGGCGGCGTACTCGATCGTGTTGCCGAGCTCGCGGATGTTGCCGGGGAAGGCATGGGCGGAAAGCGCGCGCAGGGTGGCCTCCGAGAGGCGGAGCGGCGCGATGCCGAGCCGCCCGCAGGCCCGGGACAGAAACGCGCGCGCGAGCGCGACGAGATCGCGCGGCCGCTCGCGAAGCGGCGGGAGCGTCACGAGCGCGGCCCCGAGCCGGTAGAACAGATCCTGGCGAAACCTCCCGGCTGCGACCTCGGCGGCGAGGTCGCGGTTGGTGGCCGCCACGAACCGCACGTCGACCGCGATCGGCATCGGCTCGCCGATGCGCGTGACCGTGCGGGTCTCCACCGCGCGCAGGAGCTTGGCCTGGGCCGACAGCGGGAGCTCGCCGATCTCGTCGAAGAACAGCGTGCCACCCGACGCCGCCTCGAAGAGACCGGCGCGGTCACGGTCGGCGCCGGTGAACGCACCGCGCTTGTGTCCGAACAGCTCGCTCTCGACGAGGGACTCGGGCAGCGCCGCGCAGTTGACCGCCACGAACGGGCTGCTCGCGCGCGTCGACCACTCGTGCAGCGCGCGGGCGACGAGCTCCTTGCCGGTCCCGGTCTCGCCGACGACGAGCGTCGGCAGCTCGCTCCTGGCGAGCTTGCGGACGAGCTCGTAGGTCCTCGCCATCACGCGGTCGGCCACGAGGATCGAGCTCTCGCCGACCGCGAGGTGCTGGATCGCCGCCTCGGCGCGCCCGATCCGCTCGGCGCCGGCGAGGGCGTCGCGCGCGGCATCGAGGAGCGAGGTCGCGTCCCGGCCGTCCTGCGGATAGGCCGCGATCCCGACGCGCGCGCCCGTGATCGGGCGGATCGACTCGAGCCCGCGCTCGGCGATCGTCGTGGCCTCGTCGAGATCGAGCTCGGGGAACACCCCGAGCAGCTCGTGATCGCGCAATGCGCCGACCGCATCACACCTGCGCACGAGGGGGGCGATCAGGGGGACGACGCCCTCGAGCGGCGCATCGATCGTCCACAGCAGGATCGCGACCCGGCGATCGTAGCGGCGCGCGCGGTCCAGCTCGCTCTCGAGTCGCGAGAGGATGTGGAGATCGAGCTCGCCCGACCAGGGCCGCGCCGGAAGCTGGAGCAAGCAGGTCGCCTCCCCGATGGAGATCAGGTCTCCGCCGACCACCGGCGTGGCGTCGTGGATCGTCGCGCCGTTGACGCGCGTGCCGTTGTGGCTGCCGAGATCCTCGATCGATGCCCCCGACGAGCCCAGCCGGACCACGGCGTGGCGGCGCGATACCGAGGCGTCATCGATCTGGAGGTTGCAGTCGGCCGCCCGTCCGATCGTGCAGGTCGCGCCATCGAGCGCGTGCCGGAACGAACGATCGCCGACGAACACGAGCAGGTGAGCATGGGCCTCGCCCCGACCTGCGATGCTGATCGTCGTCTCGGCTTTGCGGATCACAGCGCGATAGTAGCGCTCCGTGCATGGTCGATGCGCGGTGTCTCAGGGGTCGACTTGCAGCTCCTGCGTGTTGATCGCGACGATCAAGCGCTCGAGCAGGGGCTCCTGCTCGGCGCGCGGCAGGTGTGCGAGCAACCCGTGAAAGGCCGCGTAGTCGGTGCCGGGCATCCGCCCCGCGGCGAACGCGCCGTCGAGCAGGGCGCTCGCCTGCATGGCGCGCTCGTCGAGCTGTTCCGGCGAGAGCGTCGGTTCGTCGCTCGCCGGCTGATCGCCAGCGGTGACCGCGTTCTCGTCGCGCAGCAACGCGAGCTCGTCCCGCACCGCCGCACGAAGCTCCCCGCGCAGCGCATCGAGCGGCAGCGGATCACGCACGGCCGGCGTGATGCGTGTCGCCGATGGCGCTGCCGCGGGAGCTCGCTCCAATCCGGCATGCGCGCCGCGGTCCGCCGGCGGAGGGGAACTCTGGCTCGTCACGCGGCCGAGCCCGTAGCTCACACCGACCGCGCCGAGCAGGACGATCACGAAGGAGCGATTCCCGAGCGTCATGGCTCAGTCCAGGTAGATGGAGCTGTTGGTGACCTCGACCAGCGCGCACGTGCTGCCCGAGAGCGCGTACTGGAACCTGATGAGGCTGGTGTCGTTGATGTTGCCCATCAACGCCCGAAGCGTCGCGTCGTAGGTCGTGCACGCACGCGACACGCCGGACTTGTCGCGCGCCCGGCAGACGCCGTAGCTGCCGTAGTCGACGCACTGGATGTACTGCACGTTGTCGGCGGACCGCCGCACGTCACTGACGCTTCCGTAGGTGAAGTTGCTGTAGAACGTCACCTCGACCGTCTGGTGATATCCGGCCAGCGCGCCGGAGGGCGTGGCGGTGGCGGCGACGGCGCCGGCGAGCAGGAGCTGTAGCTTGGTCATGTCGTGATCCTTTCGCGCGCAGACCACAGCAAGCGCGATGCCGGACCAAGCGGCTGATCTCGCGTATCGGTTCGAGCCGGACCGGCGCAACCGGCGCTGGCCGTTGCGCAAGAATGGCTCAGCCGCGGCTGCGGACCACGCCGTCGACAGCGAGACCTGGGACACCGAGGACGACCCGGGCGGCATGGTACCGTCACCGCCGAGACGGACCGGCCGTCATGATTCGCGAATCGTCGAGCGGGATGTCGCTCGGAGCTCAGTCGTGCACCACATCCGGGTTGTCGCGACGGAAGCGTTTGCGCCGGGCGCTGATCTCCTTGCGCAGATCCTTGGGCCATTTGCGCCCCGGATCGACGCCTAGCTCGCGCAACCGGGGCAGCCGCCGCAGCGCCTCGGGGAGAACCTTCAGCGGGTTGGACCACAGGTGCAGCTCCTCGAGGGAGGTGAGCTGCGCGATCTCGTCGGGCAGCTCCGGGATCGCGTTCTTGCCGATATCGAGGTCGCGCAGCGCAGTGCACCGGCACACGCTGATGGGAAACGTCCGGAGACGATTGAAGGCCAGCACGAGGCGCGACAGCGCCCGCAGCTCGACGTCGGGGAACGCGGTCAGCTGGCAGCTGTGGGCGTAGAGCTCGCGAAGCTGCGCGAGCTCGCCGAGCGTCGAGGGCAGCCTCGCGAGCGGGTTGTACGACACCACCAGCGTGCGGAGCGCGGTCAACTCGCCGACGGCCTCCGGCAGAACCTCGAGCGCGTTACTCCCGACGTCGAGCAGCTCGAGCTTGCCGAGGTGCGCGATCGAGTCGGGCAGCGTCGCGATGCGCTTGTTGCCCTTGAGCTCGAGCGTCCGGAGGTTCACCAGCGACCCGATCGTCGCGGGCACGTGCGCGACCGAGCCCTCCCACACCGACAGGCTGTCGAGCCCGACGAGCTCGCCCACCGAGTCGGGGATGTTCGAGGCGCCAAACGCGCTGATGGCGTGGAGGTTCGTGACGCGGGCGATTTCCTCCGGGATCCGATCGCCGGCGTCGTAATCCTCTCTGCTCAGCACGAGGACGGGGTGTTGCTTGCGCGCCGCTTCGTCCAGCTTCGCCTTCAACGAGTCCTTCACCGGCACATCATAAGGCGCGGTCTGCCACCGTGGCTGAAACGGTTCTCCGTCCGACCGCCAGAACCACGGTGACCGCCCTTTGCCGGATCGTGTGCGCGGTTCCAGTGTTACGTTGCCGCGCGTGAGCAAGCGCGCTTCCGGCGAGGAGCTCGCCGACACCGTCGGCGCGTCGCCGAGCGGCGCGACGGCGACCGGTGGCGGCCAGCTCGCGAGCCCCGCGGGGTCTCCGCGCGAGCTGCGCGCGGGGGACGTCCTCGAGCGCTACGAGATCGTCGGCGTGCTCGGCGCCGGTGGCATGGGCCGCGTCTACCGGGCCCGCGACCCCGACCTGAACCGCGACCTCGCCATCAAGGTGCTGCGCCGATCGGACGGCGGCGGCGGCAGCGGCGGCCTCGAACGGCGGCTCCTGCGCGAGGCGCAGGCGATGGCGAAGCTCAGCCATCCCAACCTCGCGACCGTCTACGACGTCGGCACCTTCGACGGCGAGGTCTTCATCGCGTTCGAGCTCGTCGACGGACCGACGCTGGGCGCGTGGGCGCGCGCGGGTCACACGGTCGCCGAGCGACTGGGGGCGCTCGTCGCGGCAGGGCGCGGGCTCGAGGCGGCGCATTCGGCGGGTGTGATCCACCGCGACTTCAAGCCCGACAACGTGCTGGTCGGTCGCGACGGCGTCGTGAAGGTGGTCGACTTCGGTCTCGCGCGCGGCGTCGGTGACGCGCGCGCCGAGCCGGGCGCGGTGCGCAGCGACGAGCTCGCCGTCGATCTCACGCAGACCGGGTCGATCCTCGGCACGCCCGCGTACATGGCGCCCGAGCAGCACCACGGCATGGTCGCGGACGCACGCGCCGATCAGTTCGGGTTCGCGGTCACCGCCTGGGAGGTCCTCCACGGCGAGCGCCCGTTCCGTGGCAGCTCGATCACCGCGCTCGCGGCGGCGATCTGCAGCGGCGACATCACCCCGCCGCCCCCGAACCGCGACGTCACGCCGGCCGTCGAGGCGGTGCTGCGTCGCGCGCTCGAGGTCGAACCCGACCGGCGCTATCCCGACATGACCGCGTTGCTCGCGGCGCTCGCGCCACCGCCGACGATCACGCCGCCGCGGTCGGTGTGGCGAGACTGGCGCGTCGCCGCGATCAGCTTCGGCATGGTGCTGATCGCGCTCGGCGCGGTCTACGTCGGGTACGTGACCAATCGCGTCACCGAGACGAAGCCCGAGACGACGCCCGACCCCAAGGCCACCGGCCCCCTCGCCGGCATCCGGGCAGTGTTGCTCGCCAAGCGTCACGAGGTCGACGAGTGCTACGACCGCGCGCAGATGCAGCGGCTCGAGCTCCCGGCCGGCACGGTGAAGCTGAGCGTCGACCTGTCCGCGACCGGGACGGTGGTCAGCACGAAGATCGTCTCCGACGACTTCGACGGCGAGCTCGGGATCGCGAGCTGCGTCGCGGCGCGCACGCTCGCGATGACGTTCCCGGCGCCTCCCGGCGGCAACGGCGCCGGGTTCACGTATCCCTTCCACTTCGAGCCGCGGACGTTCGAGCTCGAACGCACGGACGACGACTTCACGCTGTCGGCGCCGGTCTGGGACTGGTGGTTGTCGCGCCTCCACGCCACGGGCGGCGCCGGCGCGCAGCTCGTCCCGACCGAGCGAGACGGCAAGCAGATCGGCTACAAGCTGTTCGCGATCGAGAAGGCGTCGCTCCCGGCGCTGCTCGGCTTCGAGAACGGGGACACGGTCACCCATGTCAACGGACACGCGCTCGACAGCGCGACCGCCTTCCCCCGGATGCTCCCCGAGCTCATGAGCGCGAAGCGGATCGAGGTGCGCCTCACGCGCCGGGCGAAGCCGGTGACGCTGGCCTTCACCCGAGGCCCCGACGAGCTGAGATAGCCGCCGCCTCAGGCGCGCCGGCAGGTGGCGTCGAAGGCGCGCTCCGCGTCCGCGATGAACGCGGCGAGCCATGCCTCCCAGCGCGGGTCCTGCCGCACCGAGCTGACCGGATACTCGAGCGCGCCGGTGAGGCGCCATGCGCCGTCGGGCGCGAGCCAGATCCGCCACGCGCAGGCGCCGTGGACGGCCGGGAAGCCCTCAGCGCCCGGCGGGAGGTCGTATCGAACGCCCAAGCCGACCCACGCGCCGATCGGCCACCGCTCGAGCGCCTGCTCGAGCGTCAGCTCCTCGGCCGTCGAGGCCTCGACATCGTCCAGGTACCACTCGCCGCTCTCGAGCCCGAGGTCCGCCGGCGTGACACCGGCCTCCTGCCACTCCACCGGCGACTGCCCCAGCACCGCCTGATTCGCCTCGAGTCGCATCACGTGGCGAAACGTCATCCTGCCCGCGGCGAACGCACGCAGTCTCGCCGCCAGCTCGGCGCAGCTCGCCGCCCCGTGCGTGAAGCTGAGGTGGACGAACGTCCCGGCCACGCCGGACGGGATGGTACCCGGCATGGCTGGGAAACGTGGGAACAACGAGGACGCGTCGGGCGTTGAGCCGTCCCATGCTTCGCGTCAGCTGCCTCCTCGTCCTCGTGGCGTGCGCGTCTCCGAAGGAGACCGCCGCGCCGCAGCCTTCGCCCGCGCCGCCTGCCCCGCGCACACCGATGGCGCTGACGTACCTCGGCGTCGCCGGCTGGCAGCTCGACGTCGGCGAGCTCACGGTCCTGGTCGACCCGTACTTCTCGCGCCCCGCGGACTTCGAGCGGCCGATCGTGCCCGACGAGGCCGCGATCGCCGCTCGCGCACCCGCGAAGGCGAACCTGATCGCGATCGGACACTCGCACGTCGATCACCTGCTCGACGCGCCCGCGATCGCGAAGCGCACGGGGGCACAGCTCCTCGGCAGCCTCAGCACCACGCGCATCGGCCGCGCGAGCGGCGTACCAGACGACCAGCTGATCACGATCCAGGGCGGCGAGGACTTCGCGTTCGACGAGGCCGGCGGTTACTCGGTCCGCGTCATCCCCTCCTTGCACTCGGCGATCGGCGACAAGCACGACGCCCTCGACGGCGAGGTCCCGCCCGACGTCGCGCTACCGACGAACTTCGCGGGCTACCCGATGGGCGGGGCCTACGCGTACCTGGTGCGCGCCGGCGGCCACGAGGTCTTCTTCCTCTCGACCGCCAACTTCATCGAGCGCGAGGTCGAGGGCCTCCGCCCCGACGTCGCCGTCATCGCCACCGGCCTGCGCCAGCACATCCACGACTACACCTGCCGCCTCATGCGCGCCCTCGGCAACCCGCCGCTCGTCTACGCCAACCACTTCGACGACTGGCGCGTCCCCGCGCCCACCACGCCGCCCCCGGTCAGCGACGACCTGAACGCCTTCATCGCCGAGGTCGGCCGCTGCTCGCCCGGCACCCGCGTCGTGATCCCGAGCCACTTCCAGAAGATGCAGGTCCCGTGACCGCGCGAAATCGTCGAGCGGTCAGCCCGTAGCGCCTACAGAAGCTGGGCCCGGCGCAGCGCTCGGCGCACGTTGCGCTCGACCTCGTCGAAGTTGTCGCTCCAACGCAGCTCGAATCACCTCTCGTCCGTCCGCTTCGGTGCCCTTGATGACGGAGTAGTCGAGGTCGGCCGAGTAGCGATAGTCCTCGACATGGAGGAGCCTGAGCGAGGTCCCGCCCTTGAAGATGAGTTGCTTCTCGGCGTCGTTCGCCGAGATGAGCGCGACGATGTGGGCCAGGACATAGTCGCGTTCGACGACCCGTGCATCGACGCCGTCGCGGCTCGCGACCTTCGTGATCTGCGCCTTCGAGGTCATTGATGCACGACATTCGCGAGCTCTGACGGCAGGTGGTCCCACCGGACCCACCACCTGGAATCGCGGTACGACGAGGTCTCGTGCCCGGGTTCCAGATCGATGTCGCTCGTCGGCTTGGTCAGCGGTTCGAGGCGTTCGGCGAGCCCGGCAATCTTCAAGGTGTCCGCGATCGATCCGATGCGACGAAGCGCGGGCCCCCAGGACAGCGCTCTTGCATAGGTCATCAACCGTGCCGCATCCACACCCTTGGCCGCGGCTGCCGCAATCGCCTCCGCGAGGACCGGAGCACCTCCCACCAGCTCGGGGCGAGCGGCCGCGTCGAGCAACGCCCGTTCGAGGTCCGAAACGCAGACGCCATCCTGGCGGATCGCGCCTACGCCTAGCGCAGCATCCGGTTCCTGTACGACGGCGAGTCGCCGCCCCGAGAGCGTCTCGCTCCGCGTCGGCCTGGTGAGCGCGACCTGGATCGTTCGCGACGGATGAGCTAGCAGGTCGAGCTGGTCGAGCGCGTTCGATACGCGACGCGATGCGGGACGTGAGCGAAGCCAGCCGCCACCGCAAGCTCCCAGCCGGCCTACCGGCGGTGGGTATCGAGGGCGGCTCGTCCCAGCCGCGATGACGCGCATACGGACCATCCGCGAGCGGCGCCGGCCACCACCACCAGTGGCTCTTCGGCAGGCCGCGCGGGAGCTCGTCGTCGGGCAAGGGGCCGTACGCCTCGCCAAGACGACGGAGCTCGTCGTCGAGCAGCTCGACGTCCTCGGCGATCCCATCGCGTCGCGACTCGTGGCCGGGCTCGGCCAGGACGCCGGCGTGGTGGTCGAGGAAGAACTGGATCGCGGAGCGCTGCCACGAGATGTCGAACTGATCGTCGTCCCGCGCGGCCTGCGCGTCGACCTTCGCGTCGATCACGAAGCCCCAGACCTGATCGATGCGGCCACGGAGCGCATCGGTCACCCACGCCATGAACCGGCCGTGCTCGCCATCGTCGAACGCGCCGTCGACCCCGCGCCGCTCGTGGTAGCGCACGAGGTGCTCGAACGCGCCACGCACCGCCGACGGCGTCACCGACTCGAGCGCACCCTCGACGAACCTCGCCTCGTCCGCCGCCGAGCGGTCCCGATCCATCCAGAATGCTTTCGCCGGCATCGGTTACTTGGCCTTCGCGCCGCCGAACGTGGCGATCACCACGCGCCCGTCGGGCTCGACATACACGATCGCTTCGAGCGTCACGCTTCCGCCACCATGCTTCGGGAAGGAGCGCTGGATGATGACCATCGTCGACCGGGTCGGCGAGCTCCTTGGCGTGTTTCTTTGCGAGAGCCTGACCGGAGTCATCGGATCGTGATCGCGGCGCGAGGGTGACGTAGGATCGGGCCGGCTCGCAGGGAGGCCCCATGAAGACGCGACGGACGGGAGACGGTGCGCACGATAACGGCGGGGCCGGCGGAGGCGGGGTCGCCCCTGGCAAGCAGACGCGCGTGCAAGCTCGCTACGGCGACGCGGTGCAGCGCAAGGAAGCCGGGGACGCCACCGGCGGCGAGGTCGATCTCGGCGGAGGCGCGCGCATCGAAGGTGCCACGCTGTTCAGCGGCCCCGACGACAAGCTGGACGAAACGGTGCCCCCCGTGGCGACGCCCGAGAAGACGACGGACGCCGAGTACGAGGAGTCGATGGGCATCAAGAAGTCGATCGCCGACAAGAAGATGCTCCCCGTGGAGGGCGTCCACGGTGCCAGCTTCACCGCCACCGGGTGCGCCGGGAAGAAGGACGGCAAGGTCACCTTCACGTTCGACCGGGCCTACGTGGGTGACTACGAGTACGCCGCCGCGGGCAAGACGGTGCGGGGCGTTCACGTCAGCATCTCGGCGGCCCTGAAGGACTGCGGCGAGCACAAGGACGTCAAGTTCGTCCAGGTGCTCCGCAACTTCACGAAGAAGGACGGCAAGGTCGTCACGGCCGACCCGGGCTACGCGAAGCGCCGGGAGCGCTCGGGATGGAGCGACGACAAGGCGCCATCGCGAGGCTGGCGCGTCGACGGGCTCGACTCCGACACCTCGCCGTTCTACGTCTCCGGCGACTTCTACGGCAACCACGGCAGCGACGCCAAGGCCCTCAAGCTGCGCGATACGCCTGGCAACTGGTCGACCGACCGCAACGTCGGCAAGGAGTTCCGCACCTGCGCGGTGTCGTACGCCGGCGGCAAGGGCACCGTCCTCGCGTGCATCGACTGGGGCTACTACATCGACGATGCAGGAGCGGCCACCTTCTACCCGGCGAAGCCAGTCGCGACCGCGGGTGCAGTGAAGGAGCTCACGGACGCCGCCACGCGCTGGGACGGGATGGAAGGGAACGACAAGGCCAACCTCGTCCCATGAATCGTAGACTCCCCTGCATCGTGCTCGCCATGGCGGCCTGCTCCAGCCCGGCACGGAAAGAGAATCCCGACATGACCACCGACACCGCGACCGCCGATCAGCGCCTCGTCGCCAACCTGCGCGCTGCCGTGGAGGCGCGCATCGCCCCCGACCAGTACGCCGCCTTCGTCGGCGAGAAGCCGCTGGTCGACACCACCGCCGGCACTCCGATGGGGATGCTGCGCCGGGTCGACTTCCAGCCCGATCCCGATCACCCCGGCGAGACGGTGAAGCTCGACGGAGCGCGCGCCGTCATCTACTGGGCGCGCCCGGTGCCAGGCGACGACCCGCGCGTGGTTGGGGCGATCGTGCACGAGGACGGCACCACGCAGGTGTTCTTCGCCGTGATCCCGCCGCCCTGATGCGCTCACATGGGAGGTTCACGCCCGCACGTGCTGCGCCCGGCGCCTACGCTCGGTCGGTGAGCTCGTCGCAACGAAGCTCCTCGACCAAGCGCTCGCGCTCTCGGAAGAGGAACGTCTCACGCTTGCGTCCGAGCTGATCGCGAGCGTGGACGGGCCCGCGGACGCCGGATGGGACGAAGCATGGCAGGCGGAGCTACTACGCCGAGAGCAGGCGGCCGCCGCTCGCGCCGAACCCGCCCCGGAGTGGTCGACCGTCCGCGCCCGGATCCTCGCCAAGCTGGCGACGCGGTGGCGCGCGTCCTCCGAGTACGCCCAGAAGCTGAAGAGGAGTTGCTGGCTGCCGCGGAGTGGTACGAGGCGCGCAAGCCCGGCCTCGGCGCAGCGCTCGTCGCCGCCGTCGATGAAGTGCTCGAGCCGCTCGTCGAGCTCCCGGTCGCGTCGCCGGTGTGGCGTCCTGAGCTACCGTTCCGCTTCCGCCATCGAGGTGGTCGCCGTAGCGCACGGTAAGCGCTGGCTTGGCTTCTGGCGGCAACGATAGCAGTGCGTCACGAGCACCATCAGGTCGCCCAGAGGTCCTTCGAGCGGGATATGGGATTCGAACCCACGACGTTCAGCTTGGGAAGCTGACACTCTACCACTGAGTTAATCCCGCAGGTGCGCGTAACCATACCGGAAGCTCAGCTCCGGTCAAGCGCCTCCCTCGCTTCATCACCACCTGCATCACCACTTTCCTCAGCGACGACGCGATCCCGAGCCTGCCGGAAGTCGACCAGCGAGACCACCTTCGCGAGCCCGTCCCGAACCTCGAGCGAGCTCACGCTGCTGTAGTGCTGGTGCATCTCGACGGTCGCATGACCGCTGATCGAGCGCGCGACGAAGTCGTGCACCTGCGCCGCGCGGCAGAGATCCTGGAAGGTTCGCCGCATGAAGTACGGCGAGAGATGCTTCCCGATCCTGGCCGCGCTGGCGATCTGCACGATCGGCTTCGCAAGCACGTTTGGGGATTGGTATCCCCCGGTCCTCGACGGAAACAGCAGCTCCGACTCGCGCATCTTCTTCGCCAGCAGATGCTCCTCGACGTGCCAGCGAAGCACCTCCACGAGGCTCGGCGGCAACGCAATGCGCAGCCGCACCTTCGTCTTGGTACGCTCGACCGGGTCACCGATCACCTGGGACCGACGCACGAGCAACACGGACTCGTCCCAGCGGACATCGGGACTCGCGCCGCATCGCCGCAGAGGTCGTAGCTCGCAGGGACGACGCCCGGTCGAGAGCCCGAGAAGCAGCTGCGCGTAGTGCTGCGGATACAGCTCACGCGCGTGCTTCATGAACTCCGGAACCTCGGCGACGGTCAGCGAGTTCGGATCCTCCTCGGTGTAGGTGCTCCAGGTCGACGTGTCGATGGGCTTCACACCGACGGTCGGATCGTGGTCCAGCTCGAGGTCAGCCACCGCCGACCGGAGGGTCGACAGCAGCACCCGGAGCCAGCCGTTCACCGTCACCGGGCTGACGAGCCGGCGCCTGACCCGTTCCCCCTGCCTCATCTTCCATTCCTCGACGTCGCGGCGCTTGATCGCGTCGATGAACCAGTCCTCGAAGGAGGGCAGCAGGTGGAGGTCCTGAGCGTCGCTCCACGTGCGCTGGCTCTTCTCGGTCGCAAGCTCACCGCCGGCGATCTTGCGCTTCAGCAAGGACTCGGCGTAGTCGCCGTACTTCACGCGGACGCGCTCCACGCCCGCGGGGCTCGTGATCGAGGCGCGGAGCCTCTGCTGCTCGAGCAGCGCCAGCTCGAGCGAGATGTTCTCGAACTCCTGGTTCTTCTCCTTCTGCGTGCCGGTCCTCGGATCCACCGCGCGCACGCGAACGCGGTAGCCCTTCCTGGTCTTGAAGATCCCCGGATACCTGGTCGGCTTGCAGCCGTCGTTCCAGCTCGACATGAACTCTGTGCTTTCCAGGTGCATCCGGCCGTCCAGCAGCCATGGTAGCGGACTCGGTGATCACGAATCGATCGAGATCTGCACGCAGGTATAGATCGGTTTGTCCGCGGCGGCCCACCGGACGAAGCTTGCCGCGGAGCTTCAGGTTGCGAATGGCCGACGACGATCGAAACCGGAGGTACGTCGCGGCCTCGGCTGTCGTGACGTATGGCGAGTCGCCCCGCAGCGAAGAGTCTGGATCAGTGCGATGCGATCTCACATCGCTCTCCAGCCCGGAGGCTCGGAGTCTTCACGCGTGACGCGCTCCTTACGGCCGAGCAGAAGGGCCGTACGAAAACGCGTCACGCGCGCACAACGCCGTGGCAACGGGGGGAAGCGTCGTCCCGCGACAAGACCTCGACGGCCGATCCCTGGGACCCCTGGACCGCCGGCGGCTGATCCGCATTCGCCGCTGAGATGTCCGACGATTCGTTGCCCGGGGCACGGGTGAAGGTCCAGGAAGGTCCAGGGGCTCTCAGAACCCATCGTTCTCTCCGATGTTTTCCCCCTGGAACTGCGCGCCCGAGATCCGGGGGTCTGCTCCAGGGATCTCCGGGCGAAGCGCCCGGGCGTGCTCCGCTCGCACAGCAAGGCGATACCGCCCTGCGTTTGCATCGGCGTTGCGACCGACCTCGAGCAGCCACGATCCGACGGGACGATCGCGCATGCCGCGGAGCGCGTGGCTGATGCGCACTCTCTGCGACTGGACGCCGCCCTCGCCCAGCACGTCGAGAAGTACACTGTGCCTGCTCGCCAGGGAGGCGACTTGCGTGGCGGTGACCCAGGCACCACCGTGCTGGAACCACCAGGCAGACGCGAGCGCATCCCAGTCCTGGCTCTCGGCGTCTGCCGCGGCATAGAACCGATCGCGATCCGCCAGGAACCCCGGGACGCCGCTCACGCCGACGATGCCTCCGACCACCGCAGACCAGCGCTCGAACGAGCCAAGCACCTGCTCTGAAGACGGCCTACCGCACGCCAGCCAGTGCCGGACCAGGACGAGGACCGCGCGAACCAACTCGGCCCGGCGGGCGTGAGCCCACTCGCGAACGGCCGCGTGCTTGAACCCCCGGCGCGCCCAGGGACGCGTCGCGTGCGTGTCGAGCCGGATCCGGATGCAGCGTCGCGCGAGTTCGGACGAGAGGCTCGGGTTGTTCGCCGTGACGATCCATAGCGCCCGGTTCTCCACGTGAACATACTCGCTGCGCCCCAGCAGTCGATCCGCCCACGTCGTGGCGGTGATCGCCGCAGCCAGCTGTGCCGAGGCGAGCTCGCCCGTCACGTTGTCGAGCAAAATGATCCGCGCCCCGCACAAGAGCAACGACGTGATGCGCTTCCGCATCTCCTCGTCGCTGCGGCTCAGCGTGGTCGGCTGCACGTTCTTCCCCGACGCAACGATCGCGACCAGATCCGCGATCAGCGTCTTGCCGCTACCAGGGGACGGTGCCTCGACAAGATGGATCGGCGTGCAGTCCCCTACCAGCGATCGAATGAAAGGCATCACGAACGCCGCGACCGCATGCGCTCGATCCGAGGCGTCCGCGAACGGGAAGTCGACCAGGAGCTCATCGACCAGGAGTGATCTGGCCTGCTCGACGTCATCGCATGAAGGAATGTCGGGAACCTCCAAGGCGGCAAGCTCCCCACTCGCGATCCACAGGCGCGATTCCGCGTCGTAACCGGGACCACGAACGAGCCTCCCACCCGCATCGAACACTGGGGACGCGGTGATGTCGTCGAGCACCGGGATCTCCTCGCCCGGCTCCGCGAGCATGATCCGAGGCACGTCGCGCGGCGGCTGTGCGGCGCGCTCCCCCCTCCCCGTCTCCTTCACCCAGTCGGCCGCCTTCGACAGGCGGTGAAGCATTGCCGCCTCGGTCAGGGGCACCACGGCCGCGGAATCGGCACCGTCCACCAGCTTCACCAGCCGGCCGCCGCGACGGAACAGCGTCGGTGGACTGTTCGCTTCTCGGCACGCTCTCCAGGCATCCGCCACGATGTCGCGCAGCTGCCGATCGTTGACCACGATCCTTGGGCGGGCATCGATTGCAGGTGGAGGCTCGTCGTTCCTCAGCAGGTCACGAACGAGGGGAACTCCACGCGGCGAGCCGCTGTCACCGGTCACGTCGGCCACCTTGGCGCCCCGGCGCGTTGCACCGCCTCGGCGAGATCCTTCGATGGCAGCACGTCGACGAACTGAATTGATCCGTCGAGGGTCAACCCGCTGCGCATGGCGACGCGTACCGCATCGACAGTCGCTTGCTCGCCGACGCCCCCGTCGGCGTGAGGCACCAAGAGGAGCCAGCCCTGAACACGAGCGAGACGTGGCGCAACGGCCTCGACGACGTCGGTGATGCGACGCGCACCATGCGCGCCGACGACAGCGCAGGTTGGCCATGCGGCGATGGCGGCGAGCGTGTCCGCTACTCCCTCGGTCACGACGGCGATGTCGAGACCCTCGCCAACATCGGCCACGGATCCAACGAGAGTCCCGAGCGTCGTGCATCCGCGCAGCCCGAGAACCTTGGGTCCATCGTATGGCCCCACGCGACGGCGCCGTATCACGTTGACCACCTCGCCGGTGTCGATGCTGCGCAGCGCGACGGCAATATCTCCGTTCCCGAAGAACCGCACCGCTCCGCGCTCGATCAGCACCTGGGCGGCGAGACCACGCCCACGCAGATACGACTCGCCGTCGGCGCTGCGCCTGGCGAGGCTCTCCCAGGTTAGCGCGGGATCGGCCGGCGGCTTCTCCACGGTCGGTAGCGATCCGCGCCGGGATTCCGGCCGTGGCGCACTCCATTCTTCTCCCCCGATCTTCCGGGCGAGCTCAAGGACTGCGACGAAGTCGCGCTTTATGTCCAGGCGGGCGTATCCCGCGATCATTGACAGCAGGTCACCCTTGCAGCCATGCGCGTGATCCAGCCACGGACCTGCGGGCGCCCGGATCGCCACGGAGTCTCGCGACCGCGTACCGCAGGCGGGACATTCTCTGCTGCGGTACTCTGCGCCTTGCTTTCGTGCCGTGATCCCAAACCAAGCGAGCACGTCCGAGACGGTGGGTCTAGCGATCGGATCACGCATGACGCATCTCGATCTCTCCGGTCCAAAGCTCAGCGAGCAGCTCGTCAAGCACCGCCTCAGCGCCCGCTTTGCTCACTCCCGGCCCACCGAACGAATCGTGGTCAACGAAGGCGTTCTCGGTCGCGTCAAGGATCCGTTCCGCCTCGTCGAGCAGGATGAGCAACCGATGATGTTCACGCCTACGGCGAGCAACCTCAGCGCGGACATCCTCGATCGCGAGAAGATCCCGCCGCGCAAGAATCGCGCCCCAACTTTCATCGCGGAGCATCACCGTGCTCCGAGCCGAGTGCGGAAGCGCTCAACGTCATCTCGGTGAACCACCACGCGTCCGAGCACGACGACCACGTTCAGGTCGCCAGCTCGGATCAGCCGGCGGACAGTCGACAAGGATTTTCCGAGGCGCGATGCCGCGTCCTCAAGCCGCATCAGCTTATTGAGCTCCACAACGCCACGGTACTCGCGAGGCGCGCGGCGTCCAGCAATCCACGGACGCGCACCGTCGTTGTCACAAAGAGTGACCCCAACACCTCGATACCAATGCGTTCACACCCGGTGTGAACGGCTACCCGCGCGTCGTCGTGGTTCTCCCCGACCGCTCGGGCGAAGCGAGCGCCAGCTCGCGAACATCGAGATCGATGCGCCAGCCCGCTGCGCGCAGACGCTGCCGAAGTTTCCGAGCACTGCTTCCGCGATCGAGTGGCGCGCGTGCCCGGCTGGAACGTTTCGGCGCGTCGAGGTTCGCACACCACTCGGGGTGCAGCCTTGCCAACTGGTCATCAGTGAGCCACAGCATGGCTGCGACGTCGATAAGCTCCGTTCTCGTTACTCCTACGACCGTCGGCCTCATACGCATCACTACGTCGAGGGTGATCATCGACAGCATGGTGTGAAGCTTCTCGCGCGGCTCCAGGTCAACGCCAAGCTGGCGGGCTGCACGTACCGCGAGTGGGCGAAGCTCTTGCATGAGAACTCGACGCTGCTCGACATCGCGGTTCGCTGACCGGACGGCCTGGTCACGAATCTCAGCGTACCAGCGGCGGACCACACCGACGACGAACTGACCTAGGACCGCAGGTCCGCACCTGTCACGCTCTCGGCCGTCGGGCGGAGCTACATCGTGAACAATGGGCTCGATACCGAACAACCGAGCCAGCACTGGAGCACGTCGAGCCGACATTGCCATGAACCTACACTCTTCGCAGTCGCAGCGCCATCGTCGAGAAGCCGACCTATCTCGGCGATGGGACCACTAGATCGGTCAGCGACGGTTCCGATACTGGGGATTGCGAAACGAACCCACCGTCGCCGAAATCGCCCCCCTCGACCTCGACCTCGCCCCCCACGCGCTCCGCGCGCGATGCCCGAGCGCGATCGAGTTCTGCCAAGGCCCTGCTGAGAGATCTCTCCAGGCGCGCCTCGTACCGCGCTACCCGATCCATCGTCGCTGGGCTCGCACTCTCGAACGCCCATCCCAGCCCTGCGCGAGCATCATTCCCCGGGATAAGGAACTTGGAAACCTGCGCGAGCGCGCCGCGTATGGGTGCGCGGCGAAGAATCTCGTTCTCGACTCGAACGGCGCGCCGGAGGCGCCAGATCGTTCCGATGATCCTCTCGACCAGGGCCTCTTCGAGAGCCCCGCACGGAACAAGGTCGCGCCAGACACTCTCGCGCAGGCCGCGAAACTCCGCCGCATCTTCGTCCGCGACAACGAAGCGCTCGGCACAGAGTCCGTGCTTGACGGCGTTGCGCGATGAACGCTCCTTGCCGGCCGTCGACACGGGGCCACTCGAGAGACGCCCATTGGTCTGGCTTGCCACTCGTCTCGCATCCGAAGACATCGCGCTCGATCGTATCGCGCTTCGGCATTCGCGCAGCGGGTACTTCTCGAGCACTCGCTCGTTCCTGGCACAAGAAAGGTAGCCCGGAACCATGCTGCTCATTGCCGCTTGGTCGTGTCGGGCTTCCACATGAAGGAGCTGAACATGAAGAACGCAATTCTCGATGCCTCCGCCCCCCACTCTGGCTCCGAGCCCTCGCGTCCGGACCAGCCTCTCTCGTTCGCCCGCCGCGCCATCCGCACGGCCGTTCGCGCCGTTCCCTACGTCGCCGCCGCCGGTCTCGGCGCGGCCGCCAGCGCCATCGTCCGGCGCCGCTAGATGATCGCCGCACCGTCAGCACGCTGAGAGAGCTGGTTCCCCGCTCGACTCGGCGTCGAGTGGGGGGCGGCCTTCCGCAACACGTTCTTAGCCGGCAGCGTCGTTGCCGGCTGACACCGCTTCTCGGCGGTGACACCTCGACCCGCCCAGCTCCCTCGCCGAGGTCGAGCTGGCAGCCGGCGCCCAAAGAGGCGCCATGGAGGACTCATGTCCGCACTCTCTCTCATCAGGAAGACGCTCGCCGGCGGCGGCGAGCACCTCGGGGACCTCATTTGGTGGTCGCTCGCAGAGGCTCGCGTCGAGCGCGACACGCTCGTGCAGATCTGGCGCGACGCCGGGCTCCCCGCCGACCTGCTACCCGAGGCACCCAGCTCGGAGAAGGCGTTCAAGGCCGCTGTCCGCGAGGCGCAGGTCGGGCAACCCGGTCGACTGCTCCGCCTCGCCAAGGACACGTCAGAGGAGCTCGTCTTCGGCGTCGTCCGCGAGGATCGCGCCGGAGATGGCTCGCTCGCATACACCCAGGAGGCTCGCGTCGCGCTCGATCGCGGTCGCGACATCGTGGTAACCGATGTGCCCGCCCACGACCTCGTCGTCGACATCGATCGCCGCTTCAAGGTGCTGCGTGGCACCCACGTACCCGACGATGTGCGACGCACGCTGGTGCGCACGCTCGGTTCGTTCGCCGCGGTGACCCTCCGCCCGCATGGCGGCGTGTACTGGACGCCTGCTCCGTTCGCGGCGCAGGTGCGGCGGATGCAGGACGCCGTGCAACGGATCGGCCAGTCCAGCGTCTGCGTCCTGCCCGTTCACCGCAGTGTCGAGGCCGAGCAGACCCTAGGCGACGTGGCTCGCGGCTCCATCGAGGACGAGCTCGCCGCACTGCGCTCCGAGATCGAGGGCTTCGTCGCGCTCCCGCCCGAGCGGATGTCGACGCTCGAGCGACGCCTCGACGCGTTCGAGGCGCTTCGTTCCCGGGCGCGCCTGTACCGCGATGTCCTACGCGTCGAGGTCGACACGCTCGACCAGCAGCTCGACCAGCTCACGTCGACCGTCGGTCGTCTGATCGAGGACCGCGCCGCGGCGTGAGCCGTCGTCGCGACTCCCCCAACCACATCAACCAAGAGGAGCAGGGGCAGCCGCCCTGCCAAGGAGACCATCACATGACCCGCATCTTCCAGACCCTCCGCGCCGAGCTCGTCTCGGCGTTTCCCGAGCGCCAGTCCGTCATCGACGGAGCCCTGTGCGCGATCATTGCCGGCGAGCACGTGCTCCTGCTGGGTCCCCCCGGGACCGGCAAGTCGGCGCTCGTACGCTCGATCGCGCAAGCGTTCGGCGGCCAGTACTTCGAGCGACTGCTGACGCGCTTCTCGACGCCCGAGGAGCTGTTCGGACCCGTGAGTCTGAGCGCGCTCGAGCAGGACCGCTACGTGCGCGTGACGGCGGGCAAGCTGCCCGAGGCCGAGATCGCCTTCGTCGACGAGGTCTTCAAGGCCAACTCGGCGATCTTGAACTCGCTGCTGGCGATCGCGAACGAGCGCGTCTTTCACAACGACGGCGTGCCCACGGCTTGCCCGTTGGTGAGCCTGTTCGCTGCCTCCAATGAGCTGCCGGAGTCGAACGAACTCGAGGCCCTCTTCGACCGGTTCTTGCTCCGCTACGACGTCGGATACCTCGTGCAGACGTCGTCGTTCCGGAGCGTCGTCAAGGCACCGGACCCGGCGCCCGCGACCCGGGCCACGATGGATGATCTGCACGCGGCACAGCTGGAGGTGCTCGCGGTGAAGATCACCGACGGCACGATCGACGCCATGATCGCGATCCGCGACGCTTGCCGTGCCGAGGGGATCGTGGCCTCCGACCGAAGATGGAAGCGCTCGCTGCGGGTAGCACGTGCCGCGGCCTACCTGGCGGGGGAGAAGCAGACGTCGCCCGAAGACCTCTCGCTGCTCGCCGACTCGTTGTGGCGGGAGCCGAAGGAGCGCGCGAAGGTCGCCCGGATCGTGGGGCAACTCGCTGATCCCGCCGGTACGCAGGCCCAGGAGATCCTCGATGCGGCACGCGAGACCGCCGAGCGCGTGTCGGGCCTCAAGACGGGCGACCGCAAGGCGTACATCTCGGCGGCGGCCGGCGCCATCGACGCGTACGCCCAGCAGCAGCAGCGCCTGACGGAGCTCGCGCTGAAGGGCGGGCGGCGTGCACGCACGGTCGTCGCCGGCGCGTCCGCAGAGATCGATGCCATCCACCGCGAGCTCGCGCAGGCGGTGAGCGCAGGTCTCGGTCTCCGAGGTGCACGATGAAGCGCCTCTGCCGGGACGTCTCGCGCTGGGACGTCTACCTCCACAGAGAGGCACGTGCGCTCCCCGCGGCGAGCGAGCTGGACTCCCCGCGCCGCCAGCTCGAGGACGAGCTGTTCGGTGTGCTGTACAGCGGTGAGGTCATCGAGCTACCGGTGCGGCAACGCCACCGGGAACACTCCGGGTGGGCCAACCAGGTGCACGAGCAGTGCGCGCGTCTGCCGCAGTTCGAGCGCCTCGTCGCGGAGTGCCACGGCGACCCGGTTGCCGCCGCCGCCGCGGTCGAGGTGCTGCTCTCCTCGCTCGGCGACCCGCAGATGCAGCCCGAGGACCACGTCGTGCGGCGCCAGCTCCGGACCGCATGCATGAAGGCCGGCGACGCAGTGGCCGAGGTTCGCGAGGCTCTCGCGGCGCTCGAGCACGTGAACGTCGCTGCCAGCAGCGGCACCCGAACCTCGACGGGAGGTGCGCGCACCTCCGACCGGGCCGTTGCACTTGCCCGCGCCCTTCGCGAGATGCCCCGGCTGCGCGAGCTCTCGCGACTTGCCGGGCGAGTGAAGCAGATCGCATCGACACGACGTCGCGGCCGCGTGAGACGCATCCCCGAGGAGATCGGCGACGTCGAACAGGGCTCGGATCTCGGCAGACTGCTTCCGTCCGAACTGGTGCGGCTCGCCCATCCGCGGATGCGTCGAGCTGCTCTGCGGTCCCTCCTCGAGCACGACGCCTTGCAGTACGGCGTCAAGGGACGTGACCCGCGCGGCCGCGGCCCGCTGGTCGTGTGCGTCGACAAATCTGGCTCGATGGAGGGAGAAGCGGACACCTGGGCCACTGCCGTCGCGCTTGCGCTCCTCGATCAGGCCCAGGAGGAGCGGCGCAGGTTCGTCCTGCTCGGGTTCGACACCGAGGTGAAGTACGAGGCCATCGTTGCGTCCGGCGAGACGCTTCCCGTGGAGTATCTCTTCGCCGGCTGTGCCGGGGGCACCAGCATCGACCGCGTGATCGAGCGCGGGCTCGAACTGATCGAGCGCGAGCCGGGCTTCGGCAAGGCCGATCTCGTGCTGATCACGGACGGGGTGAGCGAACCCGAGCGAGCCGTCGAGCTGCGGCAACGCGCCTCGTCGCGCGGAGTCTCGATCATCGGCGTCGGGATCGGAGTCGACGTCAGCAGGCTCGCGCCGTGGTGCTCGCCGGCGACGTCGACGTCCGAGCTGTCGACCCTGGATCCCACCACCGCGGCGACGCTGTTCGCTGCATAGGAGCCATGCATGTGGCTGTTCAAGGCACTCGGTTCGCCGCTTGCGAGGCGGCTCTTCGTTGCCGTGCTCGCGGTCCTCGCGCGCGAGCTCGCCGACTGGCATCCACCGCGAGGACGACGACACCCCAACCCATACCGGGCTCCCAGGCGTGAAACCTGGGAGCCCTCGCTTTTCGAGGAGGTCCGAGATGATGACCGAAGCTGACCGCAAGAAGATCTACGCGGCGCTGGCCGCACCGTTCCCGGAGGAGGCGATCGAGCGAACTGACGGACGCGTCACCGGACGCGGCTACGACACGACCGGGGTAAGGACACAGTTCGTGATCGACCGGCTGAACGAGGTGCTCGGCGTCGGCGGATTCCGCGCGCACCGGACGATGAGCGTGAGCACTTCGACCAGCGCGAAGGGCCGGCCAGTCTTCGACGCGCTCTGCGAAGTGCGCCTCGAGCTCGGCGAGTGGCGAGACGGTACCTTCGTCGTGTTCGCGGAGGCGCTGGGAGATGGCGGACACTCGGCCGTGTCGGAAGCCGACGCTCGCAAGGGTGCGTTCAGCAACGCGCTCAAGAAGTGCGCCGCGATGTTCGGCGCCGGGCGCGATGCGTACCGCGGCGTGCTCGATGACGATGCCAGTCCTGTTCCTCGCGAAACCGAGCTTCGCGGTCAGCAGTCCCCACAGCTCGAGGCCGGTGGCCCGCCCGGCAACGCGTCACCAGCCCGGGATCGCGTGCGCGTGACCTCCAAGCAGATCCAGGCGATCTGGTCACTGGTGCGACGTGCCGGGTACGAGCCGGGACAGTTCCGGCTGCGCGTCCGGGAGCGGTACGGACGCCAGATCGAGTTCCTGACGAGGTCCGAGGCGAGCGAGGTGATCGCCGCCATGACGGCGGGTTCGGCGCCTTCGAACGGCAACGCGCGGCCGGTCGAGGCCACGCGATGATGCCGTCACGGGAGGATGGGCTGTACGTGTCGGTGAGCCAGATCAAGACGTACCTGCGCTGTCCTCGCCAGTACGAGCTCCACTACGTGCTCGGCGAACCGGCCGAGCACGTGGCTTCCGCTCTGCTGCTCGGCACGGCAGTTCACGCTGCCCTCGGCGCGTACTATACGGTGCTGCGCGACGGACTGTCAGCCCCGCTGGAGATGGTGCTCGAGGTCTTTGCTGGCGCGTGGATCGCCGGGCAGCCAGCCGGGCTGCCCGTCCTCACCGAGGATGGCGAACCCCTTACTGCCGTCGAGCAGCTGGGACGGAGGATGCTGAAGGTCTTCCACTCGCGGCAGCCTCGCCTCACCGGACTGCGGCCGGTCCTGATCGAGTCGCCCTTCGCGATCGAGCTCCATCACCCGGAGACGGGCGAGCTGCTCGACGAGCGAATGATCGGCGTGATCGATCTCGTCGCGGACATCGATGGTCGACGCATGATCATCGAGCACAAGACCGCGGCCCGTCGTTACGGCCGCGATCAGCTCGACCACGATCTTCAGCCCACCGCCTACCTGATCGCATCCAGAGTGCTGGGTCTCGGAGCCGAGGGACTCGCCTACCAGATCATCACGAAGACGGCCGAGCCGGCGATCCAGCATGCGGAGGTGAACCGGACCGTGCAGCAGGAGCGCGAGCTCATGATGACGGTTCTCGGCGTGCTTCGAGCGATCGATGCTGGCGTCTTCTACCCCGTGAGGGGCTGGCAGTGCCGGACGTGCGCACACCGACAGGCGTGCGACCGGCGGACGGGTCGCTGACATCTGGACAGTCGTTCCGGGCACGCTGGAAGTTCGGCCTGCCTTTCTTAGCCGTAACCGTGGCTCCTGTGTTTTGTCTCGGCCGTACTTACTCACCGGCGCGACAGCACGGCTGACGCCGACTACCGCAGCACCCTCACCGCCCTCACCGTGAAGCGAACGACTTGCAGGTTCGGCGAACTCGACTCCCGGCTGCACGGATTCTCCACAGCCACGACGTGCCGCTTGAATGAGGGCGACCTCTCCTCGGCCCGCGCCACGACTTCATGGCAAACTCTGCCCTCGCCGCTTTAGCCAGCGCTCGATCTCTACGATCGCTTCCCGGGCTTCCTTGTCAGCGCGACCGTAGTCCGCGAGGGACTGGAGCGCTGTCCGGTTAGCCTCCTCCTCACGACCCCCGGCGGCCTGCGCCCGCGCGAGCTCGAAACGGCTCTCGGCGAGCTTCTCCGGCGCGATATCGAATCGAATTCGCAGCGCCACCGCGCGCTCGGCGGCCGCGATGGACTCAAGCGGCAGCCCCTTCTCGCGATAGAGACGAGCAAGAACCGTCAGTGGATACGCAGCAAACCAGTTGCTCGCGCCGAGGCGCGAATCCAGCTTGGCAACGACCTCCGCTTCGATGCGGATCGCGTCGCTGGTACGCCCTCGCGCGTGCAGAACCTTTCCGAGGTAGTACTGACACATCGCAGATTCGACGATGGCCCCCTCGCTCTTGTCCAGCGTACGGCAGGCAGCCCGCAGGTGGCTCTCGGCAGCGGTGATGTTCCCCGCGAGAAATAGTGCATGGCCGAGCTCGGCGGACGCCTGGGCCGTCCGGAGATGAGTCGTCCCGAGCGTGGACACGTAGAGCCTCTCGGCATCCGACAGTCTCGCGATCGCGTCGCTCCACCGGCGAAGCTCGTACATTTCGGATCCGAGGTTCTGCAGGCTCTGCGCGAGCTCGACCCCACGGTCAGCCCTGGCCTCGAATGCGGAAACCTGTGCCGCAAAGATGTCGAGCGCCTCGCCATGCTTGCCGCGCATGGCGAGTGCCGCACCGAGGTTTCCCAGTGCGGTGCGGGTGCGGAGGTCGTCATCACCGTAGATCGTGCGGTAGCTCTCGAACTCCTCGCGCATGAGCCGTTCAGCCTCTGCGAGCCGCCCGTGAGAATACGCGGCGTGCGCCTGTCGACCGATGACCGTTATCGACTCAGGGTGTGCCGGCCCGAGCGTTTCGGTCAGCATCTTCCTCGCACGCTCGAATCGTCTATCGGCGACATCCACCAATCCGAGTCGGGCCTCGACCGACGCCAGGTAGGACTCGGTGAGCGCGAAGTCCATGTTGCGATCGAGGCCACCAAGACGCATCGCGTCGAGTGCGAGCTGGAAATTCTCGCGCGCCTCCGACAGAGAGCCCGCCTGGTCAAGCTGGGATCCACGCAGACTGTACAGACGCGCGTATAGCGACTGCTTGATTCGTTCCGGAACCTGCGCACGACGAATTGCGAGATCCGCAACGGGGTCGAGCAGCTTCGCAGCGGCATGATCGCGCAGCTGCAACCCGTGAATGTACGTGAGCGACAACCACACCTGCGCGAGTAGAAGGTCGTCTCTTCCTTCAGCCGCGAGTCGTGCCGCTTCTTCCTGGTCACGGACGGCAGACGCGGCCTCGTACATGAGCTGATGCGTGACCCCGCGGACGTGAAAATACCGCGCCCTGACAGGAAGATATTCGATCGCCTCGAATTCCGAAGCCGCCTCGTCCAGTCGGGCGAGTGCCGCTGGAAGTTCTCGCGCATTCTGGAGCGCGACGACACTGTCGAGCAGATCCGAGAGCTCTTGCACTCGCTGGCGGACCACGGGGTCTTCCGGAAGAGGCACGCTCGCAGCGAGGGCATCGACATCGTCGCACGAAGACACGGGCGGCAAGCGGACCACCGTCGAGAGCACCGTGTGCAACCTGGTGACGCTCGGATCGGCAATGAAAGTGGAGATGAGTGACGAGCGTTCCCTCAGCCTCCGGTCCAGGCAGCGCATCCTCAGGTCGAGCACCTGCTGGGATTGGTCACCCCGTCGATGCGTGGCATCGCAGGCCTGCTTATATGACGTGATCCACGATGCGCGGAAGTCGTCGAGATGCCGGAATAGAGTGTCCAGGGATCCTGGTGCCAAGGCCGCGGCGGCACGCTCTGCGGCGGCACGCTGCTCCTGACCCCACACCGTCTCGACACGGTCGCGGCCCGCTGCACACTTCGTTACCTCGTTGGAGGCCGGGTGTCTGCCCTCGAGCAAGTACAGCGCGCAGAGCGCGATGACCGCGATCCCGAGCGAACCGATCACTACCGGCATCCGCCATCGCGTCCCCGTCGTGGCATCGCGCCCCAGCACTGCGATCAGCTCGTTCATCGACGAGAAGCGCGCGGCCGGATCAGCGCTCAATGCACGTTCGAGTGTTGTCCGGATGCGAGAGGGGACATCGATGTCGCGGGGTGGAGCTTCGATTGCTCCGGACGTGACGTTCAACGCGAGCTCTGCGTAGGTCCGGCCCGCGAACGGGCGCCGGCCGTAGAGCGCCTCCCATAACGAAACGGCGAATGCAAACTGATCCGCGTGCGCGCCAACGCGCTCGGCCTGGTGTTGTTCGGGAGCCATGTACGCAGGAGTTCCCAGCAGTGCTCCCGTCTGCGTGACGGTCTGGAGTGCTTCGGGTGCGACGCCGGCAACCGGTACCTGCGTCGTCGAGTTTGTCGCATCGTGCCGCGTTCCAACGAGGCCGAAGTCCGCCACGCAGACTCTCCCATCTGCGTGCAAGAGGACATTGTCGGGCTTGAAGTCCCTATGAACCAGCCCGGCCCTGTGCGCAGCAGCGAGCCCACGACCCGCATCGCAGTAACGCGCGAGGACCTCGCGCCAGCGATGACTGCGGTCCGACTGCCAGCTGCGGAGATTGCCTCCAGCGGCGTATTCCATCGCGATGAACACGCCATCATCGACGACACCGACATCGAGAACCGTAAGCACGTTCGGGTGCGCCAGGCGCGCCATGCCCCGCGCCTCTCGCAGCATCCGCGCGTTGACCTCGGCGATGGCGTCGGAACCACGTGCGTGGGACTTCACGACCTTAACCGCGACGCGCCGGTCGAGCATTGGGTCGTACGCCGTCAGGACGACTCCCATGCCGCCTCTTCCGAGCTCCTCGAGGACAACAAATCGGCCGATTCGCGCACCTGCTGTGAAGGCCTCGGCGATGGGCGCCAGCGTGGACTCACGCGTCCGTTCGCCGTCGGCGTCTGCGGGGGCGGTCACCGCCTCGCCGAGCTGATCTTCAGCCGTGGTTGCCTGCTGATCCAGCTTCGGCGGAAACTGTCCTTCCTGATCGGATTCGCTGGCCACCCCCTGTGAGCATACGCCTGCTGGCGATGGATCGGCCCGTGACCGCGTCGCGACCGGCAGATCGCCATCCGACACGCTGCCCGTCGCGATCACCGGAAATTACGCCGTCGCGGCGGCGCCGAAAGCTAGGCCAAGGCTCCGATCCGTGCCGCTGAGGAGCCTTCAGGATCGCGGATCCTTCTTGCGTGCCGAGCAACCGGACGCGGCGACCGTCCAGCCTCCGACGCGCACAACGTTGTCGCTCAAGGTCGGCACCGATTCAGGGTCGTCTTCACGGCTGCTCCTTGCGGCCATTCGCGGGGAAGCAGCTCGGCGTTGCCTGCAAGCCACCGGACCGTGTCCCATCCGTGCTCGCCAGCGAACAGCCGCGTCTCCTCGCATATTCGCGCAAGCGACTGGTTCGCACATCGAGTGACGGCCGCTCGCGTTCTTTCCTGCCCACATTTCTCCATGTCTGAAAGGAAGATATCGGCAATGGAATTCGCCAGGCGTATCGACTCGGAACGTTCGGCAGCCTTCGGAGCACCGGGCGCCACGACAACCGAGAAGTAGTCTTCACAGGTCGTTCGAAACAGGTCCCAGTTTTCGTCGGCGTTGACGCTCCCTCGCTCAACACCTCTGGCGTACTCGCGTTGCGTCTTCTTGCAGTCCGAAAAGGACCGGCGCACGAGATTGGAATATGCCCTTTGCGTCGCAGCATGTACGACGCTCATCTCTCTCGCGATGTTCTTCAGGTCTGCGCACATGTCCCTGATGGGGGACTTGCGTACGCATGCCAACCGCTGCATCTCGCGGCTCAACTCCTTCGCGCGCGCTGCAAGGACCAGTTCTGCGGTGCCGTATTCGCCGGTGCTGGCACGTTCCAGCAGGCGTCCGGCCAGCGGCGAGAACTCCGAGTAGAGAGCGAAGAAGCGATGACATTCCCCATCGCCGCCACAGATGCGCTTCGCGGGATCATCTTGTGGTGGCGGCGATGACGGTGCGCGTTCGCTTGGCGCTGCCGTGACCCGTTCTGCCGCATCCGGGGTCGGTGCTGCACCATGGGTCGTGTCCTTGCAGCCTGATGCCAGCGCGATGATCAGGCCGGCGGGCACCACTACACGGCGGCCGGCGCACGCGCGAGCGAGTGTGATGTTCAAGATGTCTCCCTACGCGGTCCACTTCGGAATGCTCGCGGCTGCCCAGAAGGGCGCACATGCCAATCGCAGTCTTGCCGCAAGCGCCAGATCGGCGTTTGAGCTCGCCGCATGACAAGCGCGTCGGATGGGTGCCATGCCAGGACGGCAAGCAGGCGGAGGCGACAGGACGACATGGCTCGGCTCGTCGCTCCCCTCGTCAGTTCGGCTTCGTGGTGGGTGCCGGACATCTTGTCGTCGCGGATTCCTGAAGGCGTTCGGGGTAGCCAGATGCAACATCAGCGACAGACACCCATTGCTTGTCGAGCTTCCAAGACAGCACCTTCGGGAAGCTGATGACATCGCCGGCCTTGAAGCCACGCGTCTTCTCTTCGAAGAGCTGTTGCTCCGCCGGAACCTCCTTCGCCCACCTTTGCTCGAGACGGACGGTGTAGGCCGCTGACGAGTATGTGATTCCAGTCGTCGCGTTCTCCGTCGGTGGTTCGGCCTTGCAGCTGAACTGCGCCTTGCATTCGTAGACCCAGGAACCATCGCACTCACGGCGTGTCGAGCGTGTTCTCTTCGTGACCTCGCGCAGGCTGCCACCGATGGGCTTCTCCAACCAGGAGCTCGTGCACCACCCGGTGCACTCGCCTCCGATGTCAGCAACGAGACATGCGACCGGCCCGGTTCCGAGGCCCTTCGTTGCGGCCTCCACACTCAACTTCGACTGCCGATCCTTCTCATCGAAACCACCCCACGCCCGTTCGAAGATCTTTCGATACGCCTCTAGTTTTCGAGACGCGTCCCGAACGTCGGACCTGTACTTGGCCAGGGCGCGCTCGTGATCACGCATAGCAGGCCCCTTGACGAAGTCGGTGGCATCCGGTGGGAACTCTGGCGCAAGCGGTTCCTTCGGCACCTGGACGCCCGGGTTGAATGCGGCGGTGCGCATGGCGTCGAAGCTACGCAACATGGCGAGTGTGTCGTGCACCGCTACCTCGGCGTTGCCGCTCATGACAGGACAGGCCACGACCGCCGGCGTCGCCACCTTGTCCGCTGAGAGTTCGCGTGCCGCGTCGCCGGGCGCCCCCGCCTCCGTTCCCTTGCTCGAGCAAGATGCAACGCTGAACACACCCACGGCCACGGTCACTGCCGATAGCACCGTCACATTCATCTGAACACCTCGCTGAGCTGACGTTATCGCGCCCGTCCGACGATCCGGCTCTCAACAATTCGAGGCCGGTGATCGTCACACTTCCTCGCGACGATCGCGTGGGGCGAATGCCCCAGCTGAGAACTCTGCGCTCCGTATCGGAACTACGCGACTTAACGAGCGCGACTGATTGGCGGATTCACACCGCGGTTCCTCCCTGGGCACGGCGACCCGAAGACACCGTATTATAGTACGGTGGTGGGGGCTCGTGCGTCCCGGTTACGCCTTTCGGCGTGCCTCAGGCGCCTGACGTCAGTCGCGTCCAGCGCGAGATCGGACGGCGCGTCCGCGCGGCCCGGCTTCGCGCCGGCCTGACGCAGGAGATGGCCGCGGCGAACGCCGGCATCGACTACAAACGCTGGCAGCGCATTGAGCTCGGGGAGACGAACTGCACGATCCGGAGCCTGGTGCGCGTGGCAGAGGCGGTGGAAACGACGTTCTGGACGCTCCTCGGCGCGCGTGGCTGATTAGCCACCACACGCGGCCAGGGATCGCCCCCAGACGCCCGGCACCAATCCACGGGGATCGGTCCGATCTCTTTGTTCCTTCCGGAGTGCGCCCGAGGCATCGGGTTCATGTTGTACCTTGAGAAGTCGCATGGGCGGGTTGCCGTCACGTCACGCGCGCAGCAGCGAGGAACGCGAGCGAAAACGCGTTTGGGCTCTCCGACGCGCCTTGCTGCGCTGGGGAGACGCGCGTGGGCGCCGCTTCTTTTGGCGGAACCCGGGGATGTCGCCGTTCGCGATCCTCGTCGTCGAAATCCTCCTGACGAAGACGAGGGCCGAAATTGTCGCGCCGATCGCACCGCTTCTCCTCGCGCGCTACCCGACCCCATCGGCGCTCGCACGAGCGAACCCTCGCACCCTGGAGCGAATCCTCTATCCCCTCGGCCTGCATCGAAAACGCGCGCGCCAGCTCATCGCGTGCGCCGCTGCCCTCGCGCACGAGCACGGCGGTGAGGTGCCGACTTCGGTCGAGGCGCTGCTCAAGCTTCCTGCCGTGGGGCGATACGCGGCAAACGCCGTGGCGTCGGTGGCCTTCGGTCAACGGCGGTCGGTGATCGACGCCAACATCGCGAGGATCTACGGGCGCGTGTTCTCGCTGGCGCCGCCTCCGCCGCGCCTCAGCAGTGCGCACGATCTCTGGGTGCTCGCGACGCGGTTGCTGCCGAGAAAGCGCTCGAAGGAGTTTACATGGGCCGTGCTCGACCTCGGCGGCACGGTCTGCGCTGCCCGCAACCCTGCTTGCCCGAGCTGCCCGCTGTCGCGGCTCTGTGACTACGGAGCAACGCGCGCTGAGATCGCGCGCGTACGAAGGAAGGTGGTCGCGTAGATGGACGACGACGCGCTCGAACGAGTGGTCTCGTCACTCGAGGACGACGCGTTTCGACGTGGCGGTTCGATCACGCACGATCGGCTGCTCGCCTTGGCTTCCAAGAACCAGCTATCTGCCGAGGCGATCGTCCTCGTAAGGCAGTGCCTGCTCGCGCGCGATGTTTCGATCGAAGGCGCAGATCGATCCGACGACGACGAGGGGTCTTCCGATGTCGTGGGCGTCGCCGACATCACGACCGAGAACGAGGAGGAGCCGGGAGCCGAGGCGTTGGCCGAGGTCCGAGACATCCTCAAGGCTTTCTACGAGGACGCGTCGAAGTACAAGCTGCTTACGTCGAACGAGGAAATCGCGCTCGCTCGACGGATCCGGACGGGACTGGCGGCTCGCGAACGACTGAAGGAGGGTGCTGCCGATGACGTAGCGCGCGAGCTGAAGACGCTCGCAGACGATGGTGACGCCGCGCGAACCGAACTCGTCCAAGCAAACCTCCTTCTGGTGCCGCACGTTGCCAAGGAGGTCGGTACTCGGGGGGCGTTGACGCAAGAGGATCTGATCCAGGAAGGCAACCTAGGTCTGCTTAGAGCGGCGGATCGGTTCAACGGAGATCACGGTACGCGCTTTTCGACGTACGCGTGCTGGTGGATCTGGTCCTTCATGAAGCGCGCCGCCAATGACCACGGTCGACTTGTCCGGATACCTGTTCACATCCTGGACCGAATCCCGATGCTCTTGCGCACGCGCAGGGCGCTAGCACTCGAAAGAGGTGGAGGCGACGTCAGTGTCCACGAGCTTGCCGAGCACTTGAGCTGGCGAGTGGAGACGGTGCAGTTCGTTCTCCAGGCACTCGAAGCTCCCCCGATCAGCATGGACTCGCGCGCCGATGACGACGCGGCTCCTCTTGCCGAGAGGCTCGCGGCCCCACCAGAGAATCGGCCCGACACCGCGACGGTCCATCGCGAGCAACGAGGCATCATCGACGCACTCGTGGCGTCGCTCGGCGAGAAGCTCGCGTTCATCGTGCGCGAGCGATTCGGTCTCGCGAACGGGATCCCCCGGACGCTCGAAGACATCGGCGAGCAGATGGGTGTGACGCGTGAGCGTGTTCGCCAGCTCGAGGTCAAGGCATTCGAGAAGCTGCGGCATCCATCGCGCATGAAGCTCGTGCTCGAGCTACTGGGTGTCGAGCGCAGGCGCGCGAGCGAAGAGTTTCAGGAGGACGGTGATGACGACGAGTGAACCCGAAGCATTCGCCAGGTTCGTGCGCTGGCTTGACGGTCGTGTGCTCGCCGACGCGCGCGGCGACGGGGTCGCGACCATGGATAAGGAGCCGCGCAACAAGCTGTGGCTCGGTCGCCTCGCATCGGAAGAAGCTGTCGCGAACTCCGACCTCGGGGATCGCGGTGAACGACTCGACCCGTGCGCTACGGGGTTGCGCGTGACCCCGCAGTCGACCGCCGACATCCGCTTCAAGGTGAAGGTGTCCTGCCGTGCCTGGCTGCGCCAGCCGGACAAGACGTGGCGAAAGTCGGCGGCTATCGCCGAGATCGTGGATGTCGCGGTGGCGGAACACGGCTTCGCGACGCACGGTGCGGATCAACTCGCCGCAGCCCTGGCGGGCGTGACCGGAAGACCGGGATTGACGTGCGTGATCCGCACGGAGCTGGAACGAACGCTCGATGGACGCGACGAGCTGACGATCCTCCTCGTCAACACGTCGCCCGAGGAGCACGACGACTTCCGCGACACCAACCTCTACGAATGCGTTATCGAGGTGGCCGGGCTCGCGCGGGTTCCGTACATGTTGGAGGGCTTGCCGGACTCGTTTCGCTACGATCGGCGCGTCGAAGCCTACGGCGTCAACGGCGGCTTCGAGATCGATGGAGCGGTTCTGCGTACCACCGATACGGTGGTGGTCGACCGAGGCCGGCCGCGGTACTGGAACAGCAAGGCGCCCGTCCCGGACTTCCGCTTCGCCACGCTCGCGGCGGATCCACTGCCCTCCCTCGGGTCGCTCGTCGACGCGCTCGAGACGTGGGGCCGCGAGGCTTGGTCGGACTCTCATCTGAATGTACGAAGCGGAGACGAGCACTGGACACTCGAGATGCAAGAGGAGGCCGCGCGAGCCGCGGACGAGTTCAAGACCGAGGCCGGCCGCGTGAGGTCCGGTCTCGACCTCCTTCGTGAGGACGAACAGCTGCGGCGCGCGTTCATGGGGATGAACGAGGCGCTGCGCCACTCGTCCCGGGGCCGCTACGACGGCTGGCGCCCCTTCCAAATCGGGTTCCTCCTCGCCAACCTTTCATGCCTGGTCGACGCCGCCGAGAGCGACACGGCCGATGTGGTCTGGTTCGCGACGGGTGGCGGCAAGACCGAGACCTACCTGGGGCTCGTCGTCACCGCCGCATTGCTCGATCGGATGCGGGGCAAGGCGAGCGGGATCACCGCATGGAGTCGGTTTCCGCTGCGGATGCTCTCGCTCCAGCAAACCCAGCGCTTCGCGGACGCGATGGCAGGTGCGGAGCTGGTGCGACGCGAGATGGGACTCGCCGGTGATCCGTTCGCGGTGGGCTTCCTCGTCGGGCAGAGCGCCACCCCGAACAGCATCAAGCTCGACCCCAACCAGCACGAGCCGGACCCTGACGATCCGCAGATGCCGGCGAAGTATCGCGTGTTGTTGCGGTGCCCGTTCTGCGGGAGCGAAACCCTCACGATGGCCTTCGATCGTCGCGTGTGGCGGCTCGAGCATCGCTGCGGCGCGGAGGACTGCGCCTGGAAGGAACGCGGCCTGCCCTTCTACGTCGTGGACGACGAGCTGTACCGTTTCCTTCCGACGATCGTCGTCGGAACACTCGATAAGGCGGCGTCCATCGCGTTGCAGCCGTCGATGCGCGGGCTCGTCGGGTCGCCGTGGGCCGCCTGCTCCGTGCCCGGCCACGGCTTCACGTACGCGCCTCGCAAGAACCGGCCCAACGGCTGCCTCGTTCCCGAATGCCCAGGGCGGACGGTTCCCCTCTCGCAAGACAAGAGGACGTTTCCGCCGGCACTGCGACTCCAGGACGAGTTGCACCTGCTGAAGGACAGCCTCGGCGCCGTCGACGCGCATTACGAAGCCCTGTTCGATCACTTGCAGCGCGAGCTAACCGGAACACGTCCCAAGGTGCTCGGCTCGTCCGCGACGCTCACGGGCTACGAGAAGCAGGTCGACGTGCTCTACGCCCGCCGCGGCCGGGTCTTCCCAGTTCCCGGGCCCAGGACCGAGGAGGGATTCTGGACGACGGAGTCGAAGGAGCTGGCAAGGCGGTTCGTCGCCCTCGCTCCGCGTGGCGCCACGATCGAGTACGCGGTCGACCAGGCTACGACGTCTCTCCAGGTCGCGATTCGCGATCTGATCGCGCGCCCCGCCGAGATATGCAACGAGATCGGGGTCGACCCGGGCCTCGCTACGCGACTCGTCGAGTTGTACGGCGTCGACGTCGTGTACGGAAACACGCTGCGAGACCTGGAGGCCGTGACGCGTAGCTTCGAGACTCAGATCAGGGTCGCCGGACCGCTCGAGCAGGCGTCGCTCACGGGACGTACCCCCTTCGACGAAGTTCGACAGACGTTGGATCGACTGGAGCGTCCCGAAGCCGACTACTTCGAGCGCCTTCACATCATCGCCGCCTCCTCGATGATGTCGCACGGCGTCGACATCGACAGGCTCAACGTGCTGACCATGATCGGGATGCCGCTGACGACGGCCGAGTTCATCCAGATCAGCGCGCGCGTGGGACGCCGCTACCCGGGGATCGTGTTCGTGATGCTGAAGATGGCAAGGGAACGGGACGCCGGCGTGTTTCGTTCGTTTGCTTCCTTCGTCCGGCAAGGAGATCGCTTCGTCGAACCGGTTCCGATCACGAAGCGAAGCCGGCGGGTCCTCGACCACACGCTGTCCGGGATGTTCTTCGCGCGCATCCGTCAGGTTCACGAACCGACGAGCGCCAAGCCGCTAACCACCGCGGTGGCGCTGCGGGACTTCTACCGCAGCGGACACCTCGATCTCGATGTGGAGTACGAGGCGCTCACGGATGCGCTTGGGCTCACGACATCCATCGACGAGCAGATGCGTTCCGACATCCGGCGGTGGCTCGAGGAGTTCTTCGAGGCACTGGATCGCGTCGACGGCGCGAACAAGTGGCCGCAAGAGCTGAGCCCGACGGGAGAACCCATGATCTCGCTGCGCGATGTCGAGGAGCAGGCACCCATCTTCGGAACGGTGCGATCGTGAAGCAGTACCGCAGCGCTTCCCAGATTCTGTTCGGGTTCCTTCCGGAACAAACGGTCGATCTCGAGGGCAAGGTCTGGAAGATCAGCCAGTGGAGATCGCCGATCCGCCAGCACATCGACGACACCGCGCTGCGGCAGGAGCTGCTGCGGCTGGCCGCGCCATGGGAGTCGCAGCGCACGGACAACAACTACGGCCAGCATCTACGGCAGGGTCGCGACCTCGTCGTCCTCTCCCTGGATCGGAACAACGGTGTCAGCGCCGAATCGTTCCCGGATATGTGGATGTGCAAGCAGTGCAAGCGCCTCCACGCGAACCTCGTCGCTCAGTGCCAGTGCGGCTCGAAACGCATCGGCCAGTTGCCGTTCGTCGGGTTCCACGACTGCGGTGCCCTCTTCACGCCGTCGATCCAGCGCTGCCCCGATCACAAGCAGGTGAAGGTGATCCTGCCGGGGACCTCGTCGGCGCGAGACATCGCCTTCGTGTGTCCGGTATGCCAGCGCAAGCTACAGCAGGGCTTCGGGTACGTGCGGTGCCGTTGCGGCGGCGGTGAGATCCAGTTCAACGTTCATCGCGCCTCACCCGTCTACACGCCCCGGTCGGTGGTCGTCGTCAATCCGCCGTCTCCGGAACGAGTGCGGCGACTCGCCGACGCCGGCGGCGAGGAACGGGCCCTGACGTGGGCACTGGACGGTTGCTCGACGCGCCACTACGACGAGGTCGGCACGACGCGTGACAGCCTCGCGAAGGATCTCCTGGCGCGGGGCCTCCCAGCCGATCTGGTAGAGCGCATGGTGGGCCAGGCGGAGGGCGCGGGCGCGCTCGCGGCGGATCGAGGCTTCGGCACGCTCTCCGACGCGCGACGCCGCGAGGCCGCCCGATCCGCGGTGACCTTGGCCATGGCGCTCGACGTGTCGCGCGTTCGACTCGCGGACCTGACTAACGGAGCGGACGGCCAGTGGAGTGACCTCGCCAACCTGTACCGCCATACCTACCCGAGCGAGATCGACCGAGCAGGACTCGAAACGGTCGAGCTGATCGATCGGTTCCCGATCCTCACCGGGAACTACGCCTACACGCGCGGCGACTCGACTCCCGGGGTATCTCACCTGAAGCCGTTCATGGATCGGCGCCGGTACGTGGTCTACGCGGATGTCGCCGAGACCGAGGCGTTGCTCGTCAAACTGCGACCGTCGCTGGTAGCTCGCTGGCTCGTGCAGCGAGGGCTGACGCTACCCGAGTGGACGGACGAGCGCTCCGCTCGACTCTCGATCCTGTCGATGATCGACGTGCCTCTACCGGGGTCGTCACCCGCGACCTCGCCAACCGTAGGCGAGATGGTGCTCCGCCTGGTTCACTCGTATTCCCATCGGTTCATCCGTCGGGCGTCCGTGTTCGCTGGCATCGATCGCAACGCGCTCTCCGAGCTGCTGGTGCCGCACCACTTGAGCTTTATCGTCTACGCAGCGGCACGCGGCGACTTCGTCCTCGGTGGGCTCCAGGCGGTGTTCGAGACCGAGTTGCACAACCTTTTGCGCGAGGTCGTGCTCGGAGACCACCGCTGCGCACTCGATCCGGGCTGCACGCACGCAGGTGGGGCTTGCATGGCGTGCCTCCACATCGGCGAGCCATCGTGCCGTTACTACAACCAGTTCCTGGATCGACAGTGTCTATTCGGCGCGACCGGCTACCTTCAGCTCGCGGTTGGTTCGCGGAACCAGTGAACCCAGGACCGCGTCGCGACGACGAGTAGCGCGCTGCGCGCTCTGCTCGTTCCGACGTACGCGATCGTGCGGTCGTGGTGCTTGTCGGGCACGGCCCCCGGGCGACCACTCATCGCGAGGACGATAGTTTCCGACTCGAGACCCTTGAACCGATGGATCGTATCCGCCAGCACGCCGCTCTTTCCAGGCTCGACGAAGGCGGCAGGACCAACGAGCATCGACCGGAGGCGATCGACGGGCTTGCGATGGTTCGACAGAACCACGACCTGTTCCGGAGCGAGTCCTTCGTCGACGAGGAGTCGTCGAACGACGTCATGCACGACGTCGATGAGGGTGCCATCGTCGGCTTCGATGAAGCTCGGATCGGGACCGCCGGCGCCCTCGGTCGGAGCCGCGTCGCCGAAGCAGGAGGCGACCTGACGCGCGATCGGCAGCGTGTTGCGACAGTTCCGATCGAGTTCGATGACCGGCCACTGCTCCGGAACGTTGAGCGCCGAGCGATAAAGCTGCTGATGGCTATCGAGGAGCAGGAGGATGGGACTCTCGTCCGGTTGGCGCAGCAGGTACTGCAAGGCGGTCAACCACTCGTCGGATAGATCCTGCGCCTCGTCGACGACGAGAGCGTCGAATTTCTGTTCGTCGGATAACTCGCCCGCTGCCTCGACCATGACGTTCGCGGCGCTGTCGGCGAACCAGGTCTCGTCCGGGTTCGATGGCACCTGCGGCCCGCCGAGCTTCGCGCACAAGGCGTGGAACGTAGACACCGTGATCGCCTTGCTCTCCTTAAGCGAGCGAGCGAGGCTGGTCGCGAGAGGCGCGTTGAAGCAGACGAGCAATGCCCTTCCGCCCTCGGACGCGACGCGTCGAACCTTCTCGACGGCGAGCAACGTCTTACCCGTACCGGCGCCTCCGCGAATGACGCATCGCCGGACGTTGCGCAACATTGCCATCGCTTCGATCTGTCGCGTCGTCAGCGTGACGATCTCGCGCTCGGCACGCGCGATGTCACCGCGCAGACCCGCGCTGATCGTCAGCGTCGGTGCGAGCAAGCGGACGAGCTGCTCGAGTCCGCGCGGAGAGAGGTTCTGCGAGCCGCGTTGCTGCCAGTGTGCGAGCACCCGATCGATGGCGGCGCGACAGTCGGCGAGGTCCGCGCTGTCGAGGATCACGGCGCGCGGGTTCAAGCCAATGCCTTCGGTCACGGTGACGTCGGGAAACACCACGGTGTGGCCTACCGATGGCGACGCGAAGCCGGGCACCTCGCGTAGGTACCGCAGCAGAGCGTGCTTCGAGTCGACCGCCTGGCGAAATGGATCCTTGATCGAGTGCCGCTCGCCGAAGCGATCGATCGTGAACCACTGGCCGCCGACCAACTCGACGCGTCCTCCCTTGACCTCGACGACGAGGATCCCGTTTCGCCGGTGCACGAGGACGAAGTCGGCCTCGCCGTCCCCCTCGCGTCCACCGCGCGGCGCCTGCCAGGCGACCGAATGGAAGACGTGCCATTCGTCATCGAGATGCTCAAGCGCGCGCCACAGCTTGCGCTCCGAGTTCGGCGCCGTCTCGGCGATTGCGTTCGGGAAGAACTTCGCCACGACTACAACGCGACGTGGGTGGACGCCTGCGACGGTACCGCCGCACCGTGGGTCGCCTGCAAGGCAAGACGCACGAGCGCGAAGGCCATCTTCGGTGGAACGGCGTTGCCGATGCAGTCCGCGAGGACCCGGCGGTGTCGGGCCGACGAGAAGTCGAACCAATCGGGGAAGAACTGGATCCGTGCGGCCTCGTGCGGCGTCAATGTCCGCAGGCGCGACGGGTGCAGGTACCGACCTTGTCCGGGAGACCCGAAGCCAGTCGTGATCGTCTGCGCCGGTTGGTCCCAACGCAGGCGTCCGTACATGGATTTGTATCGATGGTCAGGTTTATCGCGATGACATTCCGGGCGCAGCGGGTTCGGCAAGTCGAACTCGTCGTTGTCGTGCAGGTAGCGAGCGCGCTTCTCGTTGTCCTCGGAGAGCTTGCTGGCTCTTCGCAAGACGGAGTCCGACGCCTCGTCCACTAGGTCGCCGATCGCCCAGCGCAGCGTGCGCACCTTCGCGTTGCGTCGCGTTTCGAGCTTGGCGGCCGACAGCGACTCCACGTCCTTGGCGGCGACGAGGGCATGCCGCGTTCGCAACTGGGGAACCCCGAGTTGGGCCGCCGAGACGACGGGATCCTCGACGTCGTAGCCGAGCGCGCGCAGCTTGTTAATCGACCGGCTGACCGCCCGGTTAGTCGCGTGCCGCACATCGGGCACGTTCTCGATGATGACAGCCCGCGGCTCGAGAACCTCGACGGCGCGAAGCATGCGCAGGTAGAGGCTGTTCTTCGGGTCTCTCCGTCGCGTGTGGTTGTTCAGGTTCGAGTTGCCCTGACACGGCGGCCCTCCGAGCAACAAGTCGATCTTGCCGACCTCTTTCCTGGTCTTCCGTTCTCGAAACGTGAGTGGCGTGCCGAGCGCGCCATCGAAGCGATCGGACACGTCGGCCCGGAGCGTCGCGAGCTTCGAGCTGAAGTTGGCGTCGTAGATCCTGCGGATCTGCTCGTCCAACTCCATGGCAAGTACGACCTCCACGCCATAGCCGAGCGAGCGCGCCGCCTCGATCGCGCCGAGGGTCATACCGCCGCAGCCGGAGAACAGGTCGACGACCCGCAGCCGCGAACCGCCGCACGGGTTCGGCCGAACGGTGCTTCGCAGAAATGCGCGATCGCCGCCCGGTCCGAGTTCCGGTAGGCGCGTCACGGACGCCCCCGCGTGGCGATCGTGGCGACGAGCTGCACCATGGCGACGCTACATCGAAACAACTGACGGACGCACGCGGTATCGACGTCCAGCTTCGAAGGGAGGTGCTCCGCATGGTGCCCCTTCTTCGCGATATGCTGCGCTGGCGGATCCGTTCCTAGACCGCAGACGGCCACCGCGGCGGTGCCCTGCGTCTTCGAGCTTCTGCGGCGCGTCACAGGAAGCGCTCGACCCAGTCGATGAGAGGCACCAGCCGTCGCCCTTCTGTCGAGTACAAGTCTCGCAACGATATCGCCGAACGCTCTCCGCTTGAAGGGTGCCTTGCATGTGCGACACCCGTGCGAAAATCAAAGGCCACATGTGATGTGCGGTGGGGTTCGGCGAAGGCCAGTATTCGATCGTCGGAGTGAAGCGCGAAGAGGTGGCGCACGAACTGACTCTCGTCGAGAGAGCTCTTCGCTTTCCGTGCTCGGTCGAGTTCGGACGCACAATCGGCGATCTCGACAGCCCAGCCGGATGCATCGACGTCGCCACGGTTATCTACGTAACCAGGGCTGGTTCGAAGAGGACGGCGGTCCAGCATTCGTCGTTCCAGCACGCCTGCGATGACACGGAAGCACAGGACAGTTGCATTGCTCTCGGGCATGGAGCTCGTGGACGGATGCAGGCCACACGCCGACGCGATCTGGTCCACGGTGTCCTTGGGATCATCTGCGTCCAGTAGCGCGTCCACGTACCGGTGGGCGGGTGACGAAGACATCTCCGGAACGCTCACGACCGAGTGTGCCACGTCGAGGTCGAGGACCTTGGTTCCGTCGGGACGCTGAAGCCGAGCCACACCCGTCGGCGACAGCCCAGGGTAGAACCAGTAGAGCCGCAGGTCGTGGGCGGCCTGATGTCGACGCATGATCTCGGCGAGAAGCCGCCAGGTCGCAGCGTACCGGACGTTGAATCGTCTAAGGTCCATCATGGCCCCCGCGTCATCCTCGCCGGGAGGTACCGAGCGTGCAACCCCATAGCTGCGGTCATCGCGCGTGGCGACCACACAGCGTCGTCCTTCACGATCCGAAACGACCCGCCGCTCAGGGAAGCGGTAGCGCGCACGTACGTCGGTGGATCGTCACTCGACCGGGAGAAGACCGCGTGATGTAGGTCCGCCGAGATCGTCCAGCATCCTCGCTACCCAGCCAGCGCTGGATAGCTGCCTCGCCGAGGCCGCGTGGATGGTGCACATCGAGGCCGCAGATCCGATCGTTGCCGGCCACCATGAAACGAAGTCGGTAGTCAGGTCGTAGCTGGACCTCGCGTACGAGGTGAGTTCGCTCGGAGAGATCACCGACCGTCGACGTCGGGCCTACCTCTCGGATCCAGTGTGAACGCCGGCCGAGCAGCTCGAGGAGGTAGCCGCGTGTCACTGGCGGAGCGGCCGGCGGGGCTTCGACAAACTCGTCGCCGGTCAGGCTCGAGCCACGTAGATCAGCGCCATCAAGATCGAGCTCGTTCACGGCATCGCTGTCAAAGTTGGCGTTCACGAGCTTCGCCTTGCGCATGCTCGTGCGCTGGAAGTCGGTGCGTTCGAACAGAGCCGACGTCAGCACCGCGTGGTCGAACACCGTCTCGATCGCTGCGGCGTTGCGGAAGGAAGTGTGAGGCGCCTGCGCCCGGTCCAGACGCGTTCGGTGCATCGACGCCGAGTCCAGGCACGCATAGGCCATCCTCGCGTCACGAAGATCCGTGTCGTCGAGCAGTGCACCGGTGAGGTCAGCCCCTTCGAGTACCGCCCCACGCATCTTCGCGCCGCGCAGATCGGCCCCGCGCAGATCGGCCCCGGACAGATGATGCCTCGCGAGTCGCTGGCCTGCGAGGTCCGCGCGCGCCAGCGACTTCTCGCGAACAAGATCATCGACCAGGTCCGGGACCGCGAGCCCCGACGCGATCAGAGTGAAATCGCGCCGGCGCAGCGTGAACCCGAGTTTCTTCCTCTGTGCATGGTCGCTTCCCTGCCCTCTCGCCAGCGACTTCCATGCGCGCACACCACGGAGCGCTCGCTCGCGATCTTCATCGAACTCAGGTGCGCGAGCCACAAGAGTCAGGACCGCCAGGATGAACCTGCGCTCGCGACGGGACAGGTAGCCGAGAGCAGTCCAGTGCTCGCCGTGAGCCGGCAACTCGTCGGCAAGCAGGTCCAGCAACGGATCGAGGACAGGGTTTCGCGGGCTCCATTCGAGCAGCAGGTACCGGAGGAAAGCGGGGAGAACGACTGCAAGCGCGAGGGGCGCGAAACGCGGCAGCGTGACGACGTGCTCCACGACCACTTGGTCCGGTATCTCCGGCCAGCACGCGTCAACGAACCTGCTCTGTGCAAGCTCATCGAGCGGCGAGGTTACAGCCACGCAGACTGCCCCGTCACATGCGCGGCACGGGAACGTCTTGCGAAGGCTCGCCGCGAGTGCTGCCGCCTCCTCGGTGTGATCTCGGGCCGTGGCCACCCCGACACGAGGATTCCCGTTTCGCTTCGCGCGGCGAGACCCTGCCATGGAGACATCGCGAGCATAGTGCAGGTTGGCGATGTTCGGATATC
The DNA here is from genome assembly GCA_019912685.1 of Kofleriaceae bacterium. Taxonomy (GTDB): domain Bacteria; phylum Myxococcota_A; class Polyangia; order Haliangiales; family Haliangiaceae; genus UBA2376. The sequence goes on along the minus strand of JAIOII010001186.1, from coordinate 2,668 downwards.
CCTCTGTGCCCACGTGGATGTCACATGACGCTGGCGGTCCGGCGCCGGCGCGACAAGGCAAGCGCTGTGTGGACCCCACGTGGAGCGGCTTCGCACGGTCGTGGTAGTGGCACTTCAGCCTCAGCGCTCCACCCCGGCTCTCGGGATCAGCCGGTCGGCGCAGCCGTCGCGACGCTTGGAGGAGACCGTGTCGCCGGAGAACGCGCGGTCGAGCTCAGCGCGCCGGGTTCCCGACGCTGTCGCGTCATCACTCTACGACAACAGGCTGCGCCTGCGTGCTCTCGATGATGGACCGTAGATCTTCGTCGCGTCGCCGCGAAGACCTAGCACGCGGGTTTGGCTTCTCTCTTCCCATCGTTCGATCACCACCAGGATCACCACTTGCCTGTGACGGGGCTGGACGGCCGGACACACCCTGCTGGTGTTGGCGCCCCGTCTCTCGGCCAGTTACGTGGCCCTGGACCGCATCAGCTCCGCTTGGGAAGCTGACACTCTACCACTGAGTTAATCCCGCAGCGGTTCGCCGAGACTATCGCAACCCCGCGACGAGTCAAGGCGTGGGCCGGCACGGCGCGTGCTCTTGCGTTCAGGCATGGAACGCGATGACGAGCACAAGAAGTGGGTCTGGAAGCACGAACGCGAGCCCGATCGGCCCGACAAGGACGAGGATGGGCGCGCAACTGCGCGAGATGTCGTCGACGACGACGATACGCCCGGCTCGGATGAGGCGAGCCCGCTCGTCTCGCTGTGGCGCTCCGCCCTCGAGGCGGTGGAGGGCGCCGCAGGACGTGCGCACGAGCTGAAGGAGCACGAGCTCGACGAGCTCGAGGTGCTCCAGCTGGCGTGGCGAACCCCGCGAACCGACGACGGCGAGCCCAACTAGCGCGGTGCGTCCGAGCCCTCTGTGGCGCGCGCGCACGCGTGAACCCTTACCCCCCAGGTGTCCCCATGAAGACTCCCCGCACTCTCTTCCTTGCCGCCGCCGTCACCGCGGCGACCCTCGGTGGCTGCGTCATCAGCGACGATGACCCCAGCGACTCGACGCTCACCGTCGCGAACGAATCCAGCTACTGGCTCGAGGAGCTCCACCTCGCCCACGTGAACGATCCGTCGTGGGGCCCCGACCTCATCTCCGGCGCGCTCGCGCCCGGCGAGGAGATCGTCATCTACGACATCGCGTGCGGTCGCTACGACGTGCTCGTTGTCGACGAGACCGGCGTCGAGTGCGAGCTCGCCAACCTCGACCTCTGCTTCGACGACGACCTCTGGGTCATCGACGACCTCACCCTCGACATCTGCGCCTTCGGCTTCTGAGCGCCGGCGCGCGCGCTAGAAGCGGCCGCTCAGCGCGAAGCCCGCGCTCCGGCCGTCGACGCGCGGCGTGAAGATCACGCCGGTCTCGTCGGCGCGCTCCGGGGACGTCGGGCCGCCGGTGATCCAGAGGAAGGCCGCCGTGCCGATGGCGGCCACGCCCACGCCCCAGCCGATCTGCGCGACGAGGTACTTGCTGTTGGCGTCGTCGGTGAGCCGGACGCGGTCCTCGTTGGTCTGCGCCGCCTTGGCGTCGTCGTAGGTGCGAGACGCCTGGTAGTAGAGGACGTTGCCGACGCCGAGGCCGATCAGGCCGACCACGCCGACGCCGAGCGCCACCTTGCGCTTGCTCGTGAAGGTCGACGGCGCCGGGCCCGCCAGCGTCTCGGGACCATCGGGCGGCGCGACGTCGGCCGGCAGCGCGCGGAAGCGCGGCACGTTTACCGACTGCTTGTCCTTCTCCTTGCCGACGGTCACCGTCGTCGACCACGCCTCGTACGCCGGCGCCTTGCCCTCGACCTTCCACGCGCCGCCGTCGACGGGGATGTCGCGGTTCCACTCCGCGCGATCGACCGGCTGGCCGTTGCGCGTGATCTCGAGGCCGTCGACGCGCGCCTCGTCGGGCACGTTGATGATGAGGTACGAGAGCCGGCCTTCGAGCTTGCTCGCGCGATCCTTGGCGGTCGCGTTGAAGCCGGCCTCGCCCGTGTTGCCGCGCGTCTTGCGCTCGGCCTCGATGAAGTGACCCCACGCGCTCGCGAACTGTCCGTTCTTCTCGCGGCAGTCGGCGAGGTTGAGCAGCGTCGTCACCGCCTCGTCCTTGCGGTAGCTGCCCTCGAAGGCCGTGCACGCCTCACCGATCTTGCCTTCGGCCATGAGGCGCTTGCCCTCGCGGAAGAGCTGCTCCGCGACCTGCGCGTGCGCCGTGCCCGCCGAGGAGGCGAGCGTGAACAGACCGATCGAGACCACCACCAGAGACGAGAGCGTACGCATGACTTCCTCCAGGACGCGCCCAGGCTATCGCGACCCGACTCGACCCGTCACGTCAGCGCGTGTCGGGAATGCCGTCGCAGTCGGTGTCGTTGGGAACGGGGTTCGGGCACTTGCTACCCCTGGTGCCCGTATCGGTCGGCGGCGGCGGCGGTTGCGTCTTCGGATCGCTTTTCTTCTTGTCGTCGCGATCCCGCTTGCGCTTGGTCTTCGGGTCCGACCTCGTGTCGGTCTTGGCGACCGCCGGCTCACCCGCGTCGACGGGCGTCTCGGCGACGGCCGTGCCCGCGTCGATCACGACCGCGGGCTCGACGGGAGGCGGCGGCGGCGATGCCGAGCGGCCAGTACGGCGTGCCGACGACGCCGA
>JAIOII010001185.1 GCA_019912685.1 Kofleriaceae bacterium | reverse complement strand
CCCGCTTGCTCGCGGGCGCGCCGGGGAGCAGCGAGAAGCGATCGATCGCGGCGAGCTGCGCCTCGAGCTGCATCGACGCGCGCTGGTCCCACGAGCCGTCGGGGCCGAGCACGTCGACGACGAGCAGCTCGCCGCGCCGCTCGAACGTGGCGCCCCCGCCGAGCGACGCGAGGATCTCCTCGTCGTCGAGCTCGTCGAGCCGCTTCTCGTAGGCCATGATCTTGGCCTCGAACTCGCTCTTCGAGAGCTGGCTCGCGCGGCGCTTGCCGTCGACGTCGACCGTCGGATCGAGCACCCACGAGAGCAAGGAGATCGCGCGCAGGTCGCGCGCCGAGCGCGCCACCAGGACGGCGTCGCCCCAGGAGCCGAGCGCGAACAAACGGCCGAGCCGCACCGGCAGCGCGGTGCACAGGGCGATCAGCGCCTCCTTGGCCGGGCGCAGGTCGAGCTTGACCAGCGGATCCTGCGGGTCCTCGCGCAGGGGCTGGCTGTCGTCGATGATCATCAGCCGGCGCTCGCCGCGGCGGCGGAACGGCATCGACGGCGACAGCTCCATCTCCATGCGCGGATCGAGCATGTCGGGGTCGAGCAGCTTCTTCTGCTTGGCCTCCTCCACGCCGCCCAGCGCGTCGATCAACGTCTTCTGATCGAGCTGCGCCGCCTGCGTGAAGATGAGATCGGTGACCAGGCTATCGAGGGCGAGCATGACGGCTCCGTTCTTACAGGTAGCCGCTCCGCTGGCGCAAGAGCCACTCCAGCCCGAGCACGCAGAGCGCGAGGAGGATGAGGAGCGGTCGGCTCCACAGCTCGACGTCGGCCCGGCGGTCGACGCGCACGACCCGCGGCTCGTCGAACGGCAGGTCCGCCGGGAGCGACGCCGCGGGCCCGAGCGCACGCCCGCCGGTGCCGGCGGAGATGCGCGCGAGCGAGTCCCGATCGCCCGCCGGCTGGTCGAGCTCGGCCGACGCGTCACGGACGAGGAAGATGTCGCTCGCGCCGACCGTCTTGCCCGCCACCTCGGCGGTCGCGGTCACGCGATACGCGCCCGGCGTCAGCCCGGCGAGCTCGTGGGTGCCGGTGCCGTCGTCGCCCATCGTGATCTGCGACGTGCCGACCGGCACCGCGGACCCCGGGTCCGCGCCCCGCTTCCACGCGAGCGACACCTTGCCGCCGGCGAGCGGCTGGTAGTCGCGGCCGAGGAGCCGCACGGTGAGCCGCACCCGCGCGCCGGGCTCGTACTCGACGGCGTCGCTGTCGACGTGGAGGTGGCGCAGGTCGGGGTCCTGGATGAGCCAGCGGATCGCGTTCTCCCACAGCTTGGTGTACGCGCGCCCGTCGTCGCCGGGGCGCGCCGCTGCGACGAAGCCGTAGCGCCACAGGCTGTCGGTCGTGATCGCGAGGCTCTTGCCCTTGCCGTAGTCGCCCGCGACGATCACCGGCATCGGCTTGCCCCGCGACGTCTTCAGCCGTGGATGGACGGCGAGCACGGTCGCGTCGGGCTTGGGCCCGGCGACCAGGTTCGCGCCCTCGAGCGTCGGCAGCGCCTTCCACGCCGCCAGGTTGTCGCCGACGGCGTAGCGCAAGGCCGTCACCGGATGGTTCTTGCCGGCGTCGGTGAGCGCGGGCGTGAAGCCCTGGGTGTCGACGAGCACGGACGTGCTCCACGGATCGAGCAGCTCGACGGGCAGCGCGGCGGCGACCGGCGTGCCGTGGTAGCCGCCCGACGAGAACGACATCGCGCCGCCGAGCATGGCGAGCCCGCCGCCGCCCTCGACGTAGCTGCGGATGTTCTCGAGGTAGTCGCCGATGCCGTAGGGCAGGAACTCGAAGTTCTGGAGGACGATCAGATCGAACGAGGGCAGCTCCTGCTCGAACAGCTCGCGGGTCGGGAACGGGATGAGCGACATCTCGTCGTTGGGCACGAGCGAGATGTCGTCCTGCGTGCGCAGGATGAAGAACGAGATCAGGTCGACGTTCGGGTTCTCCTCGAGCATCGCGCGCAGGGCCCGCACGTCCCACGACGGCGCGCCCGCGACCTGGAGCACGCGGATCTTGTCGCGGATGACGCGGATGACGAACGCGCGCGCGTTGTTCGAGGCCACGGCCTCGTCGCCGGCCACCGGCACCGAGATCTCGTAGAGGTAGCGGCCGACGCGCGGCGGCGTCACCTCGAACACGACCGTGGTCTCGCCGCCGGGCACGAGCTCGACCTCCTTCTGCCGCACGACCGCGCCGTCCGACGAGAGCGACACCGTCACGGTGCGCGCCGCGTAGCCCGTCGAGCGGATGACGGCCTCGAGCCGCACCACCGTGCGCACGAACGCGAACTCGTCGGCGAGCACGCGCGCGACCGCGAGGTCGCGCAGGCCGGGCCGCGCCGCCCACACCGTGTGGATGCGCGTGTCGAGCGAGCGCAGGAAGTCGCGCATGGAGCCGTCGCCGCGGTCGGCGTCGAAGTCGCCGGTGCCGGCGCCGTCGGTGACGAGCACGACGCCGGCCAGGTCGCGGCCCTCGTAGCGCGCGCGCACCGCCTCGAGGGCCTTGCGCACGAGCGTCGCGTCGCCCTTGGGCTCGCCGGTGGCGACGCGCTCGAGCGACGCCGACGCCAGCGCGTCGGAGAAGGTGTAGACGTCGACCTGGTGGCGCTCGCGCCACGCGTCGAGCGCGCCGGCCGACGCGTCGAGCAGCTTGCGCACGCGCGCGGTGCGGGTCGGGCCCTTGGGCTCCTCGCGCAGCCCCATCGAGCGCGAGTCGTCGACGACGATCGCGACGCGGTTGGGCTCGCGCGCGACCTGGCGCAGCTCGACCGCCGGCTGCAGGAACACGATGAGCGCGATGCCGGCGGTCGAGCTGCG
>JAIOII010001184.1 GCA_019912685.1 Kofleriaceae bacterium | reverse complement strand
GCTCGAGGCGTTCGAGGAGATCGACCAGCGCGTCGTCGCGATGGCGCTGCGGCAGCTGGGCGCGCTGGCGGCCGGCGACGCGGCCGCGTGGCGCGGGGTCAAGCAGGCCAAGGACATGCCGCAGCAGGTGCTGATGGCGCGGATCGGGATCCACCACCGCCTCCTCTTCCGCGGCGACGCCGGCGAGCTCGAGGTCCTCGACCTCGTCACGCGCGAGAGCCTGATGACCACGCTCAAGCGCCTGCGCGGGTAGCTCGGATCAGAGCACGAACGGAACGAGCGCGCGGCGGTCGGGCGGATAGTCGGTGAAGCGCGCGCGGTACCACGCGTGGTTGGCGAGCGCGCGCGGGGCGAGGTTGGCCGCCGTGTAGACGGCGAACGCGGCGCCGGCGAGTGACCACGTGAGGAGCGCCCAGCCGCACCACTCGAGGATCTCGCCGAGGTAGTTCGGGCTCGTGATCCAGCGGTACATGCCGCCCCGCGGGATCCGGTAGCCGGTCTCGCCGGGCGCGCGCAGGCGGAGGAGAACGGTGTCGGCGTGGAGGTTCATGACGAGGCCGGCGGCGAAGACGGCGACGCCGGCGAGGAAGCGCGGATCGGTGGGCCAGCCGGCAGGGTAGTCGCCGAGGTGCGAGATCCAGCGCGCGTTGACGTACGCGTTGGCGGCGTTGAAGAGCGCGCCGGTGAGCGCGACGACGAGCGGCATGCGCTTGCCGGTGGCGCGGATGCGGAACGGGAAGATGAACGTGCGGTGCACGTAGTGGAGCTGCCAGAGCGCCAGCAGAAGGAGCGGCACGAGCTCGGCGCGGTAGCGGCCAAGCGCGAACACGGCGACGAAGCCGATGACCGCCGGGTGCTCCATCACGATCCAGCCGACGCGGCTCGGCACGGTCGGGCCCCAGCCGGCGCGATCGTGGCGGCCGTAAGGCGCGGTCTTCCACATCAGGAAGGCGAACGTCGGTACCGCGAGGGCGAGGAGCGCGAGGACCACGGCGCGATGGAGCTCGGGCTCGGTCACGACGCGGCGACGGTACCCGGGTGGGAGCGGGACGTCGAGGTGCCGGCCCGACGCGGCACAAGTGGAGGCGTGGACGCTGCGCTGACCGCCGTGCCCGTGCGAAGGTGCGGGCATGTTCATGGACCTGGCGATCGCGAAGCGGCTCGAGCCGACCGAGGGGATGATCGGGACGACGTACTCGGCGCCGCGCAACAGCGTGACGCCGGTGGGCGCGTGCACGCGCGACTTCGACGGGACGATCGCGGTGTTCGACGGGGCGGAGTCGCCGCTGACCCAGACGTTCGGGCTCGGGCTGTTCCGGGCGGCGGACGACGAGCTCCTCGCCGACATCGAGGCGTTCTTTCGCGAGCGCGGCGCGCCCACGAGCCACGAGGTGAGCCCGTTCGCCGGGGTCGAGACGTTCGCGCGGCTCGTCGCGCGCGGGTACCGGCCGATCGAGCTCAGCACGGTGCTCGTGCAGCAGATCCCGGAGCTGCCGGCGCCGGCGACCGCGCTGCGCGCGCGCGTCATCGATCCGGACGCCGACGGTGCCGCGTGGATCGAGACCTGCGTCGCCGGCTGGTCGACCGACGACACGCACGTGGCGATCATGCGCGACATCGCGCGGGTCAACATCGCGAACCGGTCCATGACCCACTACCTCGTCGAGGACGGCGACGCGCCGATCGCCACCGGGTCGCTCGGCGTGTACGACGGCGTCGCCATGCTCGCGGGCGCGTCGACCGTCCCGTCGGCGCGCGGGCGCGGCGCGCAGGCGCTCCTGCTC
>JAIOII010001183.1 GCA_019912685.1 Kofleriaceae bacterium | reverse complement strand
GCCACGGGCTCCGCCGCGGTCGTCGACGCCGGCGAGGTGGTCGTCGACGCACCGCCGCCGCCGCCGCCGCCCACGCCGCCCGAGGGCATGGTGCTCGTGACCCGGCCCGACGGCTCGCCGTGGTTCTTCGTCGACGCGCGGCCGGTGACCGCCGCCGAGTTCTCGAAGGCGTTCCCCAAGCTCAAGAAGCCGACCGCCGCGATGCGCGACAAGCCGGTCGTGAACGCGCCGTACAACTTCGCCAAGGCGTACGCGCAGACCGCGGGCAAGCGCCTGCTCACCTCCGAGGAGTGGGAGGCGGCGGTCGTGACCCCGGGTGTGATCGCGTCGCCGACGCAGCTCGAGTGGGTCTCGCCCGCCGTCGGCAAGGAGGCGCCCGTGCGCGCGCCCGGCAAGGCGGCGACGCGTCCGCTCGCCGGACAGAAGGACGTGACGTTCAGACTCGCGAAGGACCTGTGAGGTACCGACGAGAAAAGAGATCGGGCACGGGCACGGGCACGGGCTCGGGCACGGGTATATAGTCGCCGGACGAATGTCCTCGGACGTCGACAAGCTCGTCGAGCTCATCACCGCCAAGGTGCGCGAACGCCTCGATCAGAGCTCGGGCCGGCCAGCCGGCCCGTGGGGACCGAGCCTCGCCGTGGTGCGACCGCGCGACCGCGGCGACTGCACCGACGACAGCGCCCCGGGGCAGGACTGCGCGAGCTGCGGGTCGTGCGTCGTGCGCCGGCCGTGGTCGGTGCGGGCGATGGAGGACGCGGGCGCCATGCGCGTCGGCGCCGCCGCCGGCATCGGCGCCGTGCCCGCCGACCTCGCCAAGCTGATCGATCACACGCTGCTCCGCCCCGACGCGACGCGCGACGACGTCGTCGCCCTGTGCGACGACGCGCGGAAGCACCGCTTCGCCTCGGTGTGCGTGAACACGCACTGGGTCCCGCTCTGCCGCTCGTTGCTCGCGGGCACCGACGTGATGGTGTGCGCGGTCGTCGGCTTCCCGCTCGGCGCGATGACGCCGACGGCCAAGGCCTACGAGGCGCGCGACGCCGTGCGCCAGGGCGCGCGCGAGATCGACATGGTCATCAACATCGGCGCGCTCAAGTCGCGCGACTACGAGACGGTGTTCGAGGACATCTGCCGCGTGGTCAAGGCCGCCGCGCCCGCCGGCGTGAAGGTGATCCTCGAGACCGGCTCTCTCGATCACGACCAGAAGGTGATCGGCTGCACGCTGTCGAAGCTCGCCGGCGCCGCGTTCGTGAAGACGTCGACCGGGTTCGGCAAGGGCGGCGCCACCGTCGAGGACGTCGCGCTCATGCGCGCGGTCGTCGGCAGCGACGTCGGCGTGAAGGCGTCGGGCGGCGTGCGCACCGCCGAGGACGTCGTGCGCATGGCCCAGGCCGGCGCCAACCGCATCGGCGCGTCGGCGTCGGTCGCGATCGTGACCGGGAAGAGCGACAGCAAAGACGGCAAGAAGGGCTACTGACGGTGAGCTCGGGCCGCCTCCCGGTGGAGTTGATCCGCGCCAAGCGCGACGGTGAAGCCCTGTCAGCCGACGAGCTGCGCGGCTTCATCGCCGGCGTCACCGACGGCTCGATCCCCGACTACCAGGTCGCCGCGATGCTCATGGCGATCTACTTCCGCGGCATGAGCGACGACGAGCTCGCCGCGTGGGCCGACGCGATGGTCCGCTCCGGCGACGTCCTCGACCTGTCGGCGATCGCGCGCGCCAAGATCGACAAGCACTCGACCGGCGGCGTCGGCGACAAGATCTCGATCCCGCTCGCGCCCGCCGTGGCCGCGTGCGGCGTCGCCGTGCCGATGGTCTCGGGGCGCGGCCTCGGCCACACCGGCGGCACGCTCGACAAGCTCGAGTCGATCCCCGGCTTCCGCGTCGACCTCGACACGGCGCGCTTCGCGCAGCTCGTCGACGAGCTGGGCGTCTGCCTCATCGGCCAGACCGCGCGCGTCGCCCCCGCCGACAAGCGGCTCTACGCGCTGCGCGACGTCACCGGCACGATCGAGTCGATCCCGCTCATCGCGTCGTCGATCATGTCGAAGAAGCTCGCCGAGGGCATCGACGGGCTCGTCCTCGACTGCAAGGTCGGCACCGGCGCGTTCATGAAGGACGCCGACCGGGCGCGCGCCCTGTGCGCGGCGATCCGCGCGATCGGCCACGCCGCCGACAAGCGCGTCACGTGCGTGCTCACCGACATGGACGCGCCGATCGGCCTTGCCGTCGGCAACGCGCTCGAGATCGCCGAGTCGATCGAGGTGATGCGCGGCCGCGGCCCCGCCGACACGCGCGAGCTGACGGTGGTGCTCGGCGGCGAGATGCTCGTGCTCGCGCGGGTCGCGTCGTCGTCGGAGGACGGCCAGCGCCGCGTCGCGGCGGCGCTCGACGACGGCTCGGCGCTCGCCGTGTTCCGCGCGATCGTGGCCGCGCAGGGCGGCGAC
>JAIOII010001182.1 GCA_019912685.1 Kofleriaceae bacterium | reverse complement strand
CGCCGCGCCGCTGCGCGCGCGGGGGCGGCTGTCGGGCATCGTGTACGCCGACTCGCTCGGCGCCGACATCGACGAGCGCACGCTCGACCTTGCCCAGCTCGACGCCGCGATCGCGCCGCTCGCGCTCGCGCTCGATCACGGCCGGCTCCTCGACGACGCGGCGCGCACGTCGGAGCTGATGTCGATCCTCGCCCACGAGATCCGCAACCCGCTCGCCGGCATCCTCGGCTACTCCGAGATGGGCGCCGAGCCCGGCGACACCGACGGCATCACGACGGCCGAGCTCTTCGGCCGCATCAAGCACGACGCCGAGCGCCTGCGCCGCCTGGTCGACAACGTGTTCGAGCTGGCGCGCCACGAATCCGGCAACACCGACTGGTCGATGGCGCCGGTCGAGGTCGGCCGCGTCGTCACCGACGTCGCGCGCAGCTTCGCGCCGGTCGCGGGCGCGCGTCGCATCCGCTTCGCGCTCGATCTGGCGGAGCCGATCGGGCCCGCGATGGGCAACGCCGATCGCCTCGCGCAGGTGGTCTCGAACCTGCTCGGCAACGCCGTGAAGTTCTCGCCCGACGGCGGCACCGTCGAGATCCGCGTCTACCGGGAGACGGTCCGCTCGGGCGACCCGGCGGCGCCGCCCATCCCGCCCGCCGATCCGCGCGCCTGGATCCCCACCGATCCCGGCGACGAGATCGGTGAGGTCATCCGCGTCGACGTGAAGGACCACGGCCCCGGCATGAGCGCCGAGCTCCTCGCGCAGCTCTTCGAGAAGTTCACGCAGGGCGCCGGCGCCGCGCGGCGCGGCGGATTGGGTCTGGGGTTGTACCTCTGCCGCGAGATCGTGCGCCGTCACGGCGGATCGATCTGGGTCGAGTCTGCGCTGGGCAAGGGCGCGGTGTTCTCGGTGCGCCTGCCTGTCGCGCTCTGATCGCGCCGTCGGGGTGATCCTGCGGCGCGGCTCGAAGGAATCCGGACCGTGTCAGTCACCCGTCCGGGGTGAACGTCGGTACTGATTGAGAGCGGGAGTAGCGAGTGACATGCATCATGCGAGAGTGCCGCTCGTGGTGCCCGGTGTGAGCCAGCAGACTCGATTGCTCAATGGCGATCATTTGTTGATGCACCGATCATGGCAAATCCGGATTCCAGATCTCGAGTGCCGGCAAATGCCAGTTTGATTACTGGCGGCGCGCATTGACGGTGAGCACGGGCGCACGGTAGGTGAAAGTCCGGGTGGAGCGGCGCGCCGGCTGATGGTCGACGACATTCTCAAGGCTCTCTTGTGGAGAAGTCGCCTCGCGGTGCGAGCCGGTGGACGTCGCGCGTTCGCCAGCGACGGCTACGTCGATCCATCGTATCGCCCGCCCGCGACGCCGTTCGTCTCCGTCGTCGGACCGCTGTCGTTCGCCGTCGAGCCCGAGCGCGAGAACGGCCAGCCGGCGCACGGGTTGATCGCGATCCCTGGCCACATCATCGGCGCGGCGCGCCCCGACGCCCTCGCGCTGCCCGCCGCGGGATCGCTGCGCCTGCGGTTCGATCGCCGCGCCCGTCTGGTCCTGGCGCTGGCCGGCTTGCCGATCACGCCGTTCGGCACGGCGATCACCGGTCCAGCGGTGGCGGCGGCGATCAAGGCGGCGATCACGGCGGCGGTGGCGGCCGATCAGGTGCTCGACGATCTCGATCAGCCCGTCGACGATCCGGCGATCGATGCCGCGCTGGCGCAAGTCATGGTGGCGTGGTCCCCGGCCACACGCCAGCTCGCGATCTCGTCGGCGCCGGGGACGAACGCGCCGGGCGCACCGATCTCGTCGGTCGAGGTGCTGCCCGTGGCCGATGATCTGGCACCGCACCTGGGCTGGACCGCGCCCGCGGTGCGAACCGACGGCCGGCTCAAGCTGCACAAGCTGCCGGCGCCGCGCCCGGTCACCGTCGAGGTCCGCGTCGATCTCTGGACGTCGACGCAGTCCGATCTGGCGCACATGTTCGATGCGCTCGCGGCCAGCGCGCCGACGCGCGGCGGCATGGCGCTGCGCCCCGCGTTGCTCGCCGCCGATCCGGCGCTGGGCGCGGGCAGCGTGCGTCTCCTCAACCGCGGCGAGCCGACGACCACCGAGTCCCTCCTCCATCTCGAAGGCGGTGACGGGATCACCGATCGGGTCAGCGGCACGGCCTTCACGCTGACCGCGCCCGCGACGGTGACCAACGAGGAGCTCGTGGTGAGCGGCGCCGGCCGCATCGCCGCGACCATCTACCGACCGCCGCTCGTGCCCGATCCGCTGATCGCCACCAATCCGGCGCCGCTCGGGTTCGCGGTCGCGGTCGGGATCGCGCTGCCAGCGGGGGCCGCCGGCAACGTCTTCCGCGTCCTCACCATCCAGCGCGGCACGGCGCCGGTGGTGGAGGTGTTCTCGATCGAGGTGACCGTCGAGAGCGTCAACCTGCCCGGCGAGGGACCGACGCTGTTCGGGTCGATCGTGGTGCGCGCGACGTTGACCGGGGCCGGCGGCGTCGACGCGGTGGCGCAGAGCCGCATGCGCGTGCGCATGGTGTCGCCAGCGGCGCCCAACCCGTTCGTGCCCAACCTGCGTACCGGCGGCACGTTGCACGCGCGCGTCGACGGGCCGTCCGGAACGATCGCGCTGTGGTTCGCCGGCGAGGCCCAGAACCTCGCCGACGCCTTGCAGACCCCGGTGCAACCCACGGCGGCTCCCGGCGTGCCCACCACGGGCTTCGACATGACGGTGACGCTGGGTCCGCTGGCCGGTGCGCTGCCCCAGCCCATGCGCCTGAGCCACCTCCACGTCGAGCGCGAGGCGGTCGGCGCGCTCGATCCGCGCCTGCGTGCGTCGGTGACCACCGCGGCGCAGCTGCGCCCCGGCGATCAGCTGACCTTCGCGCTGTCGAGCGATGGCTGGCGCACCAGCGACGCTCGCGCCCAGGCGCTGGTAGTCAACACCAACGGCGACACGGTGACGCTGTCGCGGCCCTTGCCGGTCGCGTTCGCGCGCGGCGCCACGCTGGTGTTCCAGGAGCAGTGCTTCTACTTCCAGACCGGCGTCAAGCGCCGCGACGACCTGCTCAACCACCTCTACCACACCAGCGTCGACTACAAGGTCTCGGCGCTGCTCGAGGATCCCAGCGCGCGTACCTCGGCGCATCTGGTCCTCTTCACCCGCGAGGAGGTCACCGCCAGTCACCTGGTGGTGCCGCCGCCCAGACCCGGTCCCACGCAGGTCGTGCCGCCGCCCGGCACGACATCCACTGACCCCAGCCCCGAAGTCCATTGACAGGAGCGTTTCATGCCCGAAAGGCGGCTCTCCACCAGGTTTAGTGGGCGAGGAGAACGCGAGGATCGCAGCGTAGGCGCCGCTGCGCTGGCTTCCTGAAGAGGCTGGCAGCGACGAGAAGTGCGCACGGCAGCAGCGGTAGGGTGGCGGTTCCTAGGCCAACCA
>JAIOII010001181.1 GCA_019912685.1 Kofleriaceae bacterium | reverse complement strand
GACGTAGACCGAGCCGGTCTCGCCTCCGGCGACGACGTGCTGGAAGTCGGGCTCGGCGCGCGCGGCGGTCGCGCTGGCGAGCGGAAGGTAGACCGCGTCGGGGACGGGGACGAAGCGCTCGTACAGGTGATAGCGGCCGTCGCGGTACGAGGCGACGACGCCGACGATGCGGACGTCGGCGCCGTCGATGCGCATGCGCCGCCCGACCACCGGGCCCTCGCCGAAGACCCGGCGCGCGAAGCCCTCCTCGACGAGCGCCGCGTCGGTGGCGACGCCTGCGAGCAGCCCCTGATCGGCGGTCGCGGGCCAGGGCTCGCCCTGCACGATCGGGACGCGGAAGAGCGCGAAGAAGTCGCGCGTCGCGTAGCGGACGCGCACGCGCTCCGCCGGCGCGCCGTCGGGCTCGGCCAGGGCGGAGGCGCCGAAAGTCATCGTCTGCCGGCGCGGCGCGCCGCCGGCGAGCACGCCCTGCGCGTCGCGCGGCGTGAGGAGGATCGACGGATAGAGCGGCGCGATGTCGCGCGACCGGTTCGCCGGCACCGGGTCGCCACGCTCGAGCGCGACCAGGTACAGGTCTGCCGGGGCGTCCGGGATCTTCGAGTCGAGGAACGTGAAGATCTGGCGCTGCGCGTACCAGGTGCCGATGCCGAGCGCGAGCGCGGCGATCATCACCAGGTTCAGGCCCTGCGTGCGACGCAGGCTGCGCAGCGCCATGCGGACGTAGAAGCTCACGAGGGCGGGTCGCCTCCGCGCGTCGCCCGCATGCGCAGCGTCCGCGAGCCCGCGCGCATGCCGTCGGCGGGCAGGGCGGCGGCCGGATCGATCATCTTGCCGTCGAGCATGTGCAGGCGGCGACCCGCACGCGACGCGAGCTCCTGATCGTGGGTGACCATCAGCACCGTGGTGCCGGCGCGGTTGATCTGCTCCAGCAGGTCGACGATCTGGCGGGCGGTCGCGGAGTCGAGGTTGCCGGTCGGCTCGTCGGCGAGGATGAGCGACGGATCGCCGACCAGCGCGCGCGCGATCGCCACCCGCTGCTGCTGGCCACCGGAGAGCTGGCCGGGCAGGTGGTGCATGCGCGCCTTCAGCCCGACGCGGGCGAGCATGGCCTCGACCCGCTCGCGCCGCTCGCGCCGCGGCAGGCCGCGGTAGCGGAGCGGGACGTCGACGTTGTCGAACACGTCGAGGTCGGGCATGAGGCCGAAGCTCTGGAAGACGAAGCCGATGTGGCGGTTGCGCAGCTCGGCGAGGCGATCGTCGTCGAGGTTGGTGACGTTCTTGCCGTCGAGCAGGTACTCGCCGCCGTCGAAGCTGTCGAGGAGGCCGGCGACGTTCAAGAGCGTGGTCTTGCCCGAGCCGCTCGGGCCCATGATCGCGACGAACTCGCCGCGCGCGACGTGGACCGTCACGCCGGCGAGCGCGGTCGTCTCGAGCAGGCCGCTTCGATAGACCTTCTGCACGTCGCGGAGGCGCAGCACGGCCGGCATGGTAGCGCTGTTCGGCCTCACGAACCGACCTCGAACCGGCACGTGTACGCGAGCACGGTGTCGACGGCCCGGCCGCGCTGATCGATCGGCGGCTCCCAGCGCGTGCCGTCGAGGGTTCGCCGGCACGCGGCGCCGAAGCCGTCGCCGCTCTCCGACACGACGGCGAGCACGCGGGCCTTGCCATCGGCGCCGATGCGCGCCTTCACGACGGCCTTGCCGGCGAGCCCGTGCTGCCGCGCCGCGGGCGGGTAGTGGCGCGCGAG
>JAIOII010001180.1 GCA_019912685.1 Kofleriaceae bacterium | reverse complement strand
GGCGCGGGCGGGCGGGCCTACATCGGCTCGAACAACTACTCCGGCGGCCCCGGCGGAGGAGGCGGCGGCGGGCGCGTCTACCTGCGCACCGACACGCGCACGATCGAGCCGCAGGTCGGCGCCGCCGGCATCGTCGGCGACGGCACGGGCACGCACGGCGCCACCGCCGGCGCGCCCGGCGTCACCTGCGACGACTGCCTCGCGCCGTGACCACCGCTCGTCAGCCGATGACCTTGTTCCGGCCCTCGCGCTTCGCGCGGTAGAGGTTGTCGTCCGCCATCTTGATGAACGCGGTGGTGTCGACGTCCTCGCCCTCGACGGTCGCGACCCCGACGGAGATCGTGACCGGGAAGCGATCGCCCTCGTACTCGAAGACCTCGTCGGCGACGAGGCGGCGGATCTGCTCGCCGAAGATCATCGCGCCGGCGTTGTCGGTCTCGGGCAAGACGGCCGCGAACTCCTCGCCGCCGTAGCGCGCGAGCAGCTCCTCGCGGCGGATGCGGCCGAGCAGGCGCTTCGACATCTCCTTGAGCACGTAGTCGCCGGTCAGGTGCCCGTGCGTGTCGTTGATCGCCTTGAAGTGATCGATGTCGAACATCAAGAGCGACAGCGGGCGCCGGTGACGGGCGCAGCGCGCGATCTCGCGCTCGAGGAACTCGAGGAACGAGCGCTTGTTGTGAGCGCCGGTGAGACCATCGATGATGGTCATCCGGTAGATCTCCTCGTGGTACGCGGCCTCGACGCCCGCGCCGGAGAGGAACTTGAAGATCGCGGCGCCGATCTTCAGGAAGTCGCTGTCGCGCAGGATCGAGCGCTGCACCGGCACGTCGTTGACGTAGCTGCCGTTCGTCGAGCCGAGGTCCTCGACCATCCACTGCTCGCCGTTCCGGAACACGCGCGCGTGGCGGCGCGAGACGCTGTCGCGGTCGACCTGGATGTCACAGTCGGAGCCGCGCCCGAGGACGACCTCGTTGCGCTGGAGCGGGAACCGCTTGCCCATGTCGGGCCCCGGCGGATAGACGAGCACCAGGCAGGCCTCGCCGGAGTCGACCCGCGGCTTGACGACCTGGACCTTGGTGATGCGGGTCTTCCACTCGCTCATCGGGCGGGACGGGTCGAGAACACCTGAAACTCCAGTGATCTAACCGCTCTCGACCGCGTCATGTCAATGTGAGCAGGCGTGCGAGAGGCAGAAGAGTTCGACTTCGCCGGTGACGACCGGGGTGTCCTGTGTATCCACGGGTTTACCGGGACGCCGTACGAGATGCGGTTCCTCGGCGAGTCGCTCGCCGCGCGTGGCATGTCGGTGCGTGGGATCGCGCTGCCCGGACATGCGACGCGCGTGGAGGATCTCGAGCCGCTCGGCATGACCGAGTGGACGGACGCGGTGGCCGCCGCATTCGACGCGATGGCCGCGCGCTGCCGCTCGGTCGCCGTCGTCGGCCAGTCGATGGGCGGCCTCCTCGCGCTCCACCTCGCCACGCGCCGGCCGGTCGCGGCCGCCGCCTCGCTCGCCGCGCCGCTCTGGTTCGAGGGGCTGTCGGGCTTCGTCGCACGCGTGACCACGCGCGGCCCGCTCGCGGGCAGGGTCCGCTACCTGCCCAAGCTCGGCGGCTCGGACGTCAGGGCGCTCGACGCGCGGCGCGCCAACCCGTCGTATCGCGCGTTCCCGGTGCGCGCGCTCGGCCAGCTCGTCGCGTTCATGGACCTGGTCGACGACGCGCTGCCCGACGTGCGCGTGCCGCTCCTCGTCCTGCACGGCGAGCACGATCACACCGCGCCCGTCGGCTCGGCGGCGCGCATCGCCGAGCGCGTGAGCGCGCGCGAGCTCCGCGTGCGCATCCTGCCCCGCAGCTTCCACCTGATCGCGATCGACGAGGAGCGCACGGTCGTGGCCGCGGAGGTCGGCCACTTCTTCGAGCGTCACCTGCGCGCCGAGCTCGGCGGCTGAGGCGGCTCGCCCCAGTCGAGGGGCAATCGCCCGTCGCGCACCGTCCGGCCGGCCTCGCCGATGCCGGTCGAGCGCTCGACGATGCGCGCGTGCACGTTCTTCACCGGCCGGACGATCGCGTCGCGGCCCCAGACGTAGCTCTGCTCGATCACGTTGGCGAGGTAGGCGCGGTCGAGCGCGATCGCCCGCTCGCGCGACGGCAAGACGAGCACGCTGATGTCGTCGCGGAAGCGCGCGACCGCCTCGGGGTCGGGCGCGCCGTCCTCGAAGAAGCGCGCGAGGATCTCCTCGTTGGCGCGCAGCTCGTCGCCGCCGCCGACGCGCGCCAGGTACGTCGCGTACTCGGGCGCCGCGTGTCCGAGCTGCGGGCTGTCGGGGATGCCGCGCACGTCCTGGACGCGCCAGCCGGCCGCGCCCGGCAGCTTGCGCGGCAAGGCGAACGTGCTGTCGACGGTGACGCCGATCGTCGTGTGGCAGCCCATGCAGAACGCCTGCTCCTCGTGGGTCTGGAGGCGCAGCCACCCCGACGCGTCCTCGATCCAGCCCTGGAACAGCCAGCCGAGGTCGTTTCGCAGGCCGGCGACCGGATCGCCGCGATACACCGGCGCCTTGCCCAGCTCGATGTGCTCGTGGACCTCGGCGCGCGCCAGGTGCTCGACCATGGCGACCTTGCGCCCGTAGCGCACCTCCTTCATCCGGCGGGCGACGAAGCCCGGCGCGTCGGGATCCAGGTAGCGGAGGGTGTGGAACAGCTCGGTGCCGATCGGATAGAAGCCGCGGACGACGCGCACCTCGCTCGCGCCGCCGACGTACGTCGCGGGGAGCTCGGGCTCGTGACCGGGGCGCGGATCGCCCGCGATCGTGCGCTCGAGGATCGCGAGGTTCTCGATGTACACCTCGCGCGACGGGCGGCCGTCGCGGTCGCGCTGGAACGCGGACGGCAGGCGGATGTAGACGTCGTCGGCGCTGCCGTTGGTCGGCCAGAACGTGCCGAGGAACGGCTTGTAGCGGATCGCGCGCCAGCCGGAGCCGTCGCGCGCGAAGCCGTCCTCGTCGAAGCCGGCGGCGAGATCGAGGTCGGGGAACCAGGTGGGCCCGGCCGGACGTGTCGCGAGCGCGGCGCGCAGCGGCCGGTAGTTGTCGGTGCGGACGTACGCGAGCACCGCGGCGTCGTCGAAGCGCTCGACGAGCCTGGTGCGATCGCGGAACAGGTTCCGCCACGGGTTGGTCATCGCCTCGGGCGGGAACGAGTAGTTCTGCTGGAGCTCCCAGTCGTCGGCGAGGTTCGGGTAGCTCGAGCGCGTGTGGCATGCCCAGCACGGGTTCGAGCGGCCCTCGGTGCGCGTGTAGCAGGGCGGCGGCACCGTCGCCGCGTCGTTCTGGACGCGGTTCCTCGACGAGATGGCGAGCGCGAGCGGGTCGTACCGCGGCGGCGGCTCCTGGGCGTACGGGTCGAGCACGACGCCGCGCGCCGACGCCATCTCGAGCGGACGGCGGTCGTGCGAGCGGCAGGCGAGCGCGCAGGCGAGCGCGCCTACGGCCGCCAGGCGCAGTGCTCGAGCGTGACGTCGTCGATCGACCATGTTTCCGCTCCGAAGCAGAGGTGGGCGAAGGGCAGGACGCAGCGATCGCCGCGCCCGTCGACGACGAGCACGTCGTAGCGCGCGCACGGGATAGGCGCCACCGCGACCTCCGCGCCGGTGACGATCGGCGCGACGAGGCTCGGCTCCCACGCGTGCTCCACGATCGGGGACAGCCGGATCTCGGCCAGCGCCCGCGAGGTCGCGTTCTTGATCGCGCGCGGCCCGGTCGCGAGCGGGACGTACTCCCAGCGCGGGAGCCGCGTGAGCACGATCTCGCGCGGGACGCGGTGCGTGATCGGGCCCGAGCGGCGGTTGAAGGAGGGCCACGCGTGGTCGGGATCCGCCCACCAGCGGGCGCCGCGGCCGGCGGACTGCGCCTCCCCGTACACCGGCGATTCGGGCGGCCCGACGCGGGCGTACCAGAGCAGGTTGCGATCGGGGGTATCGATGCGCGCGTGGAGCTCCAGCGCGCCGGGCGCCGCGGACGCGTCGATGCCCTCGGGCACCGGGAAGTAGAGGTCGATCGCGCGCTGCTCGCCGCCGTCGACGCGCGCGATCGGGAGCGTCGCGATGTCGCTGTTGACGAACAGCGGCCGCGACGCAGCACGGCCGACGCGCCCGAGCGTCGCGTTCACGACGTCGACGGTCCACGGCACGCGGTCGAACCGGTTCGCCACGCTCAGGCGCACGTGGACGACGGGAACGGGCGCCGCCCCGTCGGCGGAGATCTCCGCGATCCCGAAGGAGACGGCCCGGATCGCGTCCACGGCGCGCCCTGCCTCGAGCTCGGCGTACATCGCCTCGTCGTCCGCGGTGGCCGTCGGCTCGTCGATCGGCTCCGCGAGGAACGGATCGAACAGCGACACGCAACCGGCGAGGAGCGCGGCGGGAAGCACGAGAGCGCGACGGGTGGAGGTCATGGGGCACCTTCCTTCGACCAGACGAGCAGCACGACACGTGCCACCGCACCACCACGCAGCACCGTCGGTGGCGCGGGGCGCGCGCCGGCCAGCGCGCACGACGTGCGCGAACCGCTGCGGATCGCGCCGGGCCTGCGCTCGCCACTCGTGGCACCTGCGTTGCACCAGTCGGACACATGTCGATCCGACCCGACACGAGCGCCTCGTGGCGCCGCTCCACGCGCGACCACGCGCCGGTGGTCCTGCGCCGGCTCCTCGCGCTCGTCCACTCGCCGTACTTCACCGACGTCGATCTGACCGAGCTCGCGGTCCTGGCCGAGAACGCGGTGGAGTCGGCGTTCATGAAGGGCGAGCCGGTCGTCCCCGGTCGCGAGCGTCTGCCGTCGGTGCACCACGTGCTCGAAGGCCGCATCGAGATGGCCGACGTCACGCCCGTGGTGTGGACGCCGCGCATGACGGTCGGGCTCCTCGAGGTCTTCGCCGGCCGCGCACTTCCTGCGGCGGCGATCGCGGCCACCGACGTCCGCACGCTCGAGCTCGACGCCGCCGACATGTTCGAGATCCTCGAGGACAGCTTCGGCCTGCTCTCGCCGTTGCTTCGCGCCCTGGCCGCGCGCGCGCTCGAGCTCCCCTGGAGCTGGCCGCAGCCGCTGCCCGCCGCGCCACCGCCCGCTGCGGTGCTCGGGCTCGTCGATCGCATGATCCTCATCCGCCGGCACCTGCCGCTCTACGCCGTGCGCATGCAGCCGCTCACGATCCTGGCGCACGCGGCCCGCGAGGAGACCTGGAGCGCCGGCGAGGTCATCGCGCGCGCCGGCGCGAGAGGCCGTGACGTCGGCATCATCGTCGCCGGGACCGTGGCCGCGAGCCGCGACGGGGAAGCGGAGAGGCTCCTCGGGCCCGGCGCCGCGTTCGGCGCCCTCGAGGTCCTCGCCGGGCGACCGAGCGACTACACCCTCCACGCGCGCTCCGACACGCGCGCCGTCACCCTGTCGCCGAGCGCGGTCTTCGACGTGCTCGAGGATCACCCGGAGCTCGGCCTCGCGATCGCCGGCAGCCTGGCCGGCCGGCTCATCGACGAGGTGCCGCGAGCAGCGACTAGCGCACCCGCGGGATGACCGTGGAGTCGAACTCCTGACCGCTGCCGTCGATCGCGTGCATGATCATCTCCTCGGTGCCCACCTCGAGCAGCACGTAGTGGATGACGTCCTCGCTGAAGGCGGTGAAGGACGACGAGCCCACCGGCCGCGTGCCGACGCCGCCGCCACCGGTGACCACGTGATCGACGCCGCCCTGCGGCTGCATCCGCTCGTAGTTGTGGTCGTGACCGGCGAGCACGAGCTGGACGCCGTGACTCTCGATCACCGGCTCGAGGGCCCGACGCAGCGACGTGTCCGACCCGTGCTGTCCCGACGAGTACATCGGGCGGTGCATGTAGATGACCTTCCAGGGCAGCGTCGTGCGCGCGAGATCCTCGTCGAGCCACGCGGCCTGGGTCTCGTAATCGGCCTCGGTGTCGAGCGCGACGAAGTGGATGCGGCCCCAGTCGTACGAGTACCAGCGCTCGCCGTTGTCGCCGGGCAGCGCGAACACGTCGCGGAAGGGCGCGCCCTGGAGCGTGCGGTAGTCGTGGTTGCCCGACGCCGGGAAGAACGGGAGGTGGCGGAAGAGGTCGGCGTAGACGCCGAACACCGTCGACTCGAACTGACCGATCGTGCCGTCGTCGTAGGCGAGATCGCCGGTGTGGATCATCAGGTCGTACGGGTACTCGAACATCTGGTCGAGCAGCATCTGCTGATCCGAGCCGCCGCCGCCGGAGTCACCGAACGCGAGCACGCGGATCGTGCGCTCGCTGTCCGCCGCCGGCGCCGTGCGGAACCCGATGCGCTCGGAGAGCGCGCCGTCCGCGCCGGCCAGCGCGTAGCAGTAGATCGTGTCGGGCGCGAGCCCGTCGACCTTGGCCCACACCTGCTGCTCGCCGGCGACGCGCACGGCGGTCACCTCGACGTCCGCCGCCTTGCTCGCGACCTGCGCTCCGTCGGGCGTGGTGATCTCGACGCGGCCCTCGCCGCCCTCGACGGCGACCCAGCCGATCATCGCCGACGTGGGCGTGACCTGCTGCAGGTACGGCTGGCGCGCGACCGAGGCGACACCCGGGCCGGTCATGAACCCTTCGGCGCCGCAGGCCGCCCGCAGCTCGGCGACCGGCGACCCCTTCGCCGCGGGACGGCTGATGTCGCCGGTCTTCGTCGCCTCGATGTTGCCCGACTGGTTCATCATGCACGCGGGCAACGCGAGCACGGCGAGAGCAGCAAATGACTTCTGGTTGAGCTTCACGGTTCCACCTCGTGCACGAAACGGTAGCTATGGGTTCCTTCGTGTCGAGCGCAGCCTCCGTCGTGTAACAAGAAAGACCCATTTCTCGACGAGGAGTTGCCCGCAAGTCCTGCGTCGCGGAGCGCAAGGCGTGCCGGACGACGAGAGTGCGAGACCGGCGGTCTGCGGCTTGCAAACTCGACGAGCGTGAACGCCTGGCAGCTCCATCGTCGCGGTGACCGGCTCGTGTTCGCCGGTCGCTTCACGCTGGGCGACGCCGAGGCGATCTGGCGCGAGCTCGAGCGCGCGACGTCGGCCGCGCGCGGCCGCCTCGACCTCGATCTGCGCGAGGCCGAGACGGTCGACGGCGCCGTCATGCCGCTGCTCGTCGAGCTCCGAGCCTCGCTCGCGGCGCGGGGGGACGATCGCCGCCGAGCATCGCGGGCTGCCCCTGCTCGTCGCTCGCGCCGGCACCGACGCCATCCCCATCGTCCTCGTCCTCAACCTCCTCGCCGGCTTCGTCATGGCGTACCAGGCGACGCGGCCGCTCGAGCTCTACGGCGCCAACGTCTTCGTCGCCGACATCGTCGGCATCTCGGTCACACGCGAGCTCGCGCCCCTCATGACCGCGATCATCATCGCGGGCCGCTCGGGCGCCGGCTACGCCGCGGAGCTCGGCACGATGCGCGTCTCCGAGGAGATCGACGCCTTGCGCACGATGGGCTTCGACCCGCTCGCGTTCCTCGTCCTGCCGCGGATCGCGACGCTCGCGATCGTCGCGCCGCTGCTCACCCTCATGGGCGAGACCGTCGGCGTCCTCGGCGGCGTCGGCGTCGCCGTCGCGAGCCTCGACCTGACGCCGGAGGCGTACCTGTACGAGCTCCGCACCGCGGTCGTGGTCTCGGACATCTGGACCGGGCTCGTCAAGAGCACCGCGTTCGGCATGGCGATCGCGGTCATCGGCTGCCGCCAGGGCCTCATCACGCGCGGCGCCGCCGCCGGCGTCGGTCAGAGCACGACGCGGACGGTGGTGCAGGCGCTGTTCGCGATCGTCGTGCTCGACACGATGTTCACCATGTTCTTCCGGGTGGTGGGCGTATGACCCGGACCGTCGTGCGCGTGGAGGATCTCACCGTCGGCTGGACGCGCGACGCGGTTCTCGCCGAGCACGTGAGCTTCGCCGTCGCGCCCGGCGAGATCTTCGGCATCCTCGGCCGCAGCGCGTGCGGGAAGTCGACGCTCCTGCGCAACCTGATCGGGCTCGAGCCGGCGCTCGGCGGCACGATCGACGTCATGGGCGAGCCGCCGCGGCTCGGCGCCGGGCGTCCGCGCTTCGGCGTCATGTTCCAGCAGGGCGCGCTCTTCGGCTCGATGACCGTCGGGCAGAACGTCGGGCTCCAGCTCGAGCGCTGGACGCGCCTCCCCGCCGCCGCGGTCCGCGCCATCGTGCGCGCCAAGCTCGACCTCGTCGGCCTGGGCGGCGCCGAGCACGATCTGCCGGCGACCCTCTCGGGCGGGATGCGCAAGCGCGCCGCGATCGCCCGGGCGCTCGCGCTCGAGCCGTCGCTGCTCTTCCTCGACGAGCCGTGCTCGGGGCTCGACCCGATCACCTCCGCCGAGATCGACCAGCTCATCGTGACCCTCGCCCGCGGCCTCGGGCTCACGGTCGTCGTCGTCACCCACGAGCTCGGCAGCATCAACACGATCATCGATCGCTGCATCCTGATGGACCGGCGCACCCGCAGCATCGTCGCCTCCGGCGCTCCGGCCGCCCTGCGCGAGAGCGCCGACCCGACGGTGCGCAACTTCTTCCAGCGTCGCGCGGAGGCAACATGAGCGCCACGACCACCCGCCTCAAGCTCGGCGTCCTCGCCGCCGCGGTCGTCGCGGCGATCATCGTGATCGTCGTCGCGCTCGGCCTGCGGCGCGGGCCGACCGACACGTACCACGTGTACTTCGACGAGAGCGTGCAGGGGCTCGACGTCGGCGCGCCGGTGAAGTACCGCGGCGTCGACGTCGGC
>JAIOII010001179.1 GCA_019912685.1 Kofleriaceae bacterium | reverse complement strand
CGCGGGCACCGCGTCGTGCGGCCCCGCCGCCGCGTGGGCGCGCGCGAACACGCTGCGGGCCGCCGCGGGCAGACCGAGGGCCCAGTACCGGTCCCCGAGCTCGACCAAGGTCGTCACCCGCCGACGTTAACACGCGGACTCGGGCGGCCGCGAGGAGTGGGGCAGCGAGCGAAGCGAGGAACGGGGCAGCGCCCACGACGAAGCGGCCCGAGGCGCGCAGCGCCGAGCAGCCCGAGTCCTATGACAATGACTTCTCGCGGTGCTCGACGTGGCGACGCAGCTCGTCGACCTCGTCGCTCGCCGTCGCCGAGAGCTCGCCCGGCGCGGCGCCGACGGCCTTGACCAGCGCGCCCATCGCTTCGGTGTCGCTCCTCAAGCGCGTGCGCACCGCGCCGTGCGCCTCGCGGAACGCGTCGTAGAAGTCGAGCAGCATGTCGCCCTTGCGGAGCGGCGTCGTGTTGCCGACCTTCCCCTCGGCCATCTGCTCCATGTAGATGCCGATCTTGAACAGCGGCCCGGCGACCTTGTGGGTCATGATGATGAGGTAGCCGGACAGGATGAGCGTGAGCGCCACGCCGACGCCGACCATCTCGAGCACGAGCCGGCGATCGCGCGCGGCGATGTCCCGCTCGGTGTCGCGCTGGTACTCGGCGAGCGACGCGTCGTCGCCCGTGAGATCGGCGAGCCCGGCGACCAGGTCCTCCGACGCGCGGTGCTCCTGGTTGTAGATCATCCAGCCGAGCGTCCCCGAGATCGTCATCGACACCAGCGTGACGACGATGACGTAGCGGAGCTGCATCTTCTTGTCGAGCAGGTAGTTCGACAGGCGCCGGTGATACTTCGGGCGCTGCCCCGGCGGCCCCGACTTGGTCGGGACGTCGCCGGGGACCTTGCCGTCCTGGACCACCACGGCGGGAGGAATCTCCTTCTCGTCAGACAAAGGACGCCTCCTTGCGCTCGAGCACCTTGCGGAGCGCGTCGGCGGCGGCGCGCGCCTCGGGCGAGCGCGCGAGCACGCCATCGGCCTCGAGGGCATCGAGCGCCGCCTTGATCTTCGTGATGTCCTCCTTCTCCATCGCGACCACGCCGGCATGCGCGTGCTTGAAGTGCTCGTAGAACGCGACGAGCTGGTCGCCCTTGCGCAGGTCGTAGACCTTGTCGTAGCGACCGTCGCGGAGCTTGGCGAGGTAGAGGGTCACCTTGTGCAGCGGTCCGGCGACCTTGTGGGTCATCTTGATGCCGAAGAGCGCGAGGCCGAGCGTGAGCAGCACGCCGGAGGCGACGAGCACGATGACGATGTTGCGGTTGGCGGCGTCGATCTTCGCGATCTGGCGCGCGATGTCCTTCTCGCACGCGTCGCGCTCGGCGGCGAGCTTGGCCCGCTGCTCCGGCGTGATCGTCGGCGGCTTGGGCAGCGACGGCGGCGCCGTCGCCGGGTCGATCGTCATCGTGCTCTCGCCGATGACGACGCGGTGGCGCTCGCCGGGCTCGGCGGGCTCCTCGAGCTTCATCTCGCCGACGTCGACCTGGACCGGCGGCGTCGGGTCGGCAGGCGGCGTGGGCGCGGGCGCA
>JAIOII010001178.1 GCA_019912685.1 Kofleriaceae bacterium | reverse complement strand
GTGGATGGCGTCGACGTGTGATCCGTGCCCGGGGCCGAACCTCGGCGGCGGCGACTTCGCGACGCTCGGCGCCGACGTGCTGGCGGGCGAGCCGGGGAAGGTCGCGCCGTACGAGGGCTGGGACCTCGTGCTCACGCGGCTGCACGCGCGCTACGGCAAGACGGTGACCGAGGACCTCGTCTTCAAGAAGGCCGAGGCGATCGCCGGCGGGCGCGAGCACATGGGACAGAACGGCAAGCTGGAGGAGCGCTCGCAGCCGTCGGGCGTGAACAACTTCCAGGCGCGCTACGCGATCCGCCACGAGTGGACCGGCGCGATCACCTGCAAGGACCCGGTGCGCGGCCGGTGGGGCGGTCCGCCGAACGGGGTGGGCGGAGGTGGGGCGAAGCCGGCCCTCGACCTCGCGTTCGCGCCGCGCGGCAAGACCGAGCTCGCCACGCTGGTTCGCCAGGATATCCCCGAGATCGAGGTCAAGGCGGCGGGTGCCGCCGGGCCGGCGACCGAGACCCCGAAGACCGACCCGGCGGCTGGCGCGTCTGGTACCGGAGCGGGCACGCAGGAACCGAAGAAGAAGACCGGGTGCGGCTGCGCCGCCGGGACCGAAGGCGGCGCGGGCGCGCTCGGCCTCGCGGCCGTCGTCGGCCTCGTGCTCACCCGTCGCCGGAGGAAGCTCGAATGCGCAAGCTGATCATCGCCGCCACCGCGGCCACCGTCGTCTCGCTCGGCGCGCCGCGCGCGGCCGACGCCTTCTGTGGCTTCTACATCAACGGCGCCGGCAGCGAGATGTTCAACGACGCGACGCAGGTCGTGCTGATGCGCAAGGGTACGCGCACGGTCCTGTCGATGCAGAACAACTACAAGGGGCCGCCCGACGCGTTCGCGATGGTGATCCCGGTGCCGACGGTGCTGCACGAGGAGGACGTGAAGACCTTGCCCAAGGAGGTCTTCACGCGCGTCGACATGATGGGCGCGCCGCGCCTCGTCGAGTACTGGGAGCAGGACCCGTGCATGGTGGACCGCTACGACCGGCGGCCGACCATGAAGATGGCCGGGCGCGGCGCGGGCGCGCCGATGGCGGCCGGCGCGGCGAAGCCCGACGACCTCGGCGTCACGATCGAGGCCCAGTTCGAGGTCGGCGAGTACCAGATCGTGATCCTGTCGGCGACCGACTCGACGGGCCTCGAGACCTGGCTCGTGCGCGAGAAGTACCAGATCCCGAAGGGGGCGGCGCCGTTCCTGCGGCCGTACATCGAGGCCAACATGAAGTTCTTCGTCGCCAAGGTCGACCCCAAGAAGGTCACCTTCGGCACCGACGGGCGCGCGAACCTCTCGCCGCTGCGCTTCCACTACGACAGCGAGGAGTTCACGCTGCCGATCCGGCTGGGGCTGGCGAACTCGAGCGGCACGCAGGATCTGATCGTCAGCATCCTCGCGCCGAAGCAGCGCTACGAGGTCTCGAACTACGGCAACGTCACGATCCCGACCAACCTCGACGTGAAGGACGCGGTGCGGAGCAACTTCGGCGCGTTCTATGCCGCCCTGTTCGACCGGACCGTCGAGAAGAACCCGGGCGCGGTGGTGACCGAGTACGCGTGGATGGCGTCGACGTGCGATCCGTGCCCGGGCCCGCAGCTCGGGATGAACGACTTCCTCCTGCTCGGCGCCGACGTGCTCGACACGCCGGCGGGCGCGGCGATCGCCACCGACAAGCCGCCGCACCCGGGCGGCGTGGGCCGGCGTCCGCTGCCGCCGGGCCGCGGCGGACGGGTCGCGATGGACTTCGTGCTCACCCGGCTGCACGCGCGCTACGGCAAGTCGATCACCGAGGACCTCGTCTTCAAGAAGGCCGATCCCATCGTCGGCGGCCGCGAGATCCGCGCCGGCGGCCACGGCGGCAAGCTCGAGGAGCGCGCGTCGCCGTCGTCGATCAACAACTTCCAGGCGCGCTACGCGATCCGCCACTGGTGGACCGGGCCGATCCGGTGCAAGAGCCCGCGCCGCGGGATCTGGGGCGGCCCGCCCGGGCGTGGTCGTCCCGACATCAAGCCGGCGTTGAACCTCGCGTTCGCGCCCCGCAACAAGGCGTCCCTGCCGAGGTACCTCGTGAGCAACGTGCCGGAGATCGGCGTCCGCGCCTACAAGCCGCGCCGCAAGCCCAGGCCGGTGACGCCCAAGCCCGCGCCGAAGCCGATGGTCGAGGCGCCCGATCCGAAGGTGAAGGGCTCGCCGATGCAGCCGCTGGCGCAGGGCTGCGCGTGCTCGTCGGGAGGCGCCGGCGGCGACGCCGGGCTCGTCGGCCTGGCGTTGCCGGGTCTTGTGGCCGCGATCGCACTCGGGCGCCGCCGCCGTCGGGCATAGTCGAGCCGTGATGCGTCCGTCGAACGGGGCGTTCGTCTTCGCGGCGGTGTGCGTGGTCGCCGCCGGCGGCTGTCGCGCGCGCGAGAGCTCGGGCGCCGCAGGCGGCGGCAGCGCGCTCGGCAACACCACGA
>JAIOII010001177.1 GCA_019912685.1 Kofleriaceae bacterium | reverse complement strand
GCGGCGAACCAGGCGCTCGGCGCCTTCCTCGCCGCCCGGTACGCGACCCTGCCTGCGCCGACGCGCGACGACCTCGCGCGCATGGCCGCGCATCCGGACCTCGCCGCGATCCCCGAGCGCGAGCGCACCGACGCGGCGCGTTCGCTCTGGCGCCAGCAGCGCTGGCTCGTCCTGCGCTCGCTGCTCGTCGCCGACGGGCTGCGCGGCGTCCCGCGCGAGCGCCTCCAGCTCATGCTGGTCGATCCGGCGTTCGCGCCGCCCACGACCTCGATCGGCAAGATCGGCGACCACGTCGTCACGCGCGCCGAGCTGCACCTGGCCGCCGGCTACGACGAGCAGCTCGGACGCCAGGAGTACTTCGCGGCGGCGCGCACGGTCTTCGACGAGCTCGCGGCGCGGCAGCTCCTCGCCGACGCGGCCGCCGCCGCGGGCATCACGCCCGACGAGCTCGTGGCGCGCGAGCGGGCAGGGCTCGGTCCGCCGCCCGACGACGAGGTCGCGCGCTTCATCGCCGAGAACCCCGCGTATGCGTCCGAGCGCGTGCGCGCCGTCGACGCCGTGCGCACGCTCCGCGAGGTCGGTGCGCGCGACGCGCTCGTCGCGCGCCTGGCTGCGAAGGCCGGCGGCGTCCGCTTCCTCCTCCGCGAACCCGCGTTCGAGCGCATCCCCGTCGGGCTGACGGCGCCGCGCCGCGCCGGCACGGCGTCGGCGACGCCGGTGATCGAGATCCTGCACTGCGTCGGCGGGCCCACGTGCGCGAAGGGCAACCACCTCGTGCGCGCGCTCGTCCGTCGCTTCGGCGGGCGCGCGCGCGTCGAGCTCGGCGACTACTGGAGCGGCGTCGACGCCGTGCGCCTGCGCCACGCGATCGCGCTGCGCTGCGCCGACGAGCAGGAGAAGAGCTGGGCGCTCCTCGAGCACCTCGCCGTCCACGATGGGCGCGCGACCTGGCCCGAGCTCCTCGCCGGCGCGCGCGCCGCCGGCATCGACGACCGAGCGTTCCGGGCATGCGTCCTGGCCGACCGCCACCTCGAGCGGATCACGGAGGACAACCTGCGCGCCGACCAGCTCGGCCTCGACCTCAACATCCTCGGGATCTGGGTCGACGGCTGGCGCATCGACAGCCCGGGAGACGAGGCTCACGTGCTCGGGATGGTCGAGCGCGTGCTCGAGACCGGCGCACCGTAGCGGTCGGTTCTTGAACAGATCTGTTCAGAGAATATCCACAACCCAATCCGGAATTTGAACAATGGTTCCCGGGATCTGCAGAACCGGCCACTATTTTCAACAGGATAGGGCGGGCATGTAGCTTGCGTAAGCGTCCCCACGCGCATTGCGAGGAGGCCGCAGAATGCACGCTCGGATCATTCCCCTGATCGCAGTATCCCTGGCGCTGGCGGTGGTCGAGGACGGGTCACAGGCCCTGGCGGGAGACCACCCGCATCGCATCACCTGCGAAGGCGACAGCCTCTCGCGCGGCTTCAACGCGCGGGACAACTGCGACGACCTGCTCGAGTGCATCGGCAACATGGGCGACGACTTCACGAACGCCTACAGCTGCGGCGCGGCGCCGCACAGCCTGCGCTCGCGCTTCGGCGCGACGTCGACGGTCCACAAGGGCCAGAACGGCGCGACGTGGATGGCCCACTCGGCGCAGCAGACGAGCGACGGCCTCGCCGCCGGCGGCAGCCACACGGTCGTGATCGGGCTCGGCGGCAACGACCTCATGCAGCCGCTCGGCGGCACGCTGCCGACGCAGGCCGAGTTCCGCACCCGGGTCCGCGCCGCGCTCGCGCAGCTGACGTCGGCGCCGGCCTCCCAGCGCCCCGCCAACATCATCCTCGTGGCGGTGCCCGACGTCGTGAACCTCCACGCCACGATGCGCACGAAGAAGCACTTCGCGTTCGAGACGTGCCAGGGCATCTGGGACGACTTCCGCGGCCCGATCAGCTCGAGCCTCGAGGTGTGCGAGCCGAAGTGGTGGAACCCGCTCTCGTGGCTGTGCGGCATCGCCAACCTGATGCAGAAGTGGACCAACTGGGTCGACGGGCTCAAGAACGTCGTCGTATGGGGGTGGGACGTGTTCGGCACGCCGCGCTTCCCGGGCGGCTACGTCCTCAACAGCGCGGCGCCGGCGTCGAACCGCACGCTGGCGGCGGCGCGGCAGGTCGAGTTCAACCAGGCGCTCCGAGAGGAGGCGGCGAGCTACAACGGCGTGAACGGCGTGCGCGTCGCGTACGCGGGCACGCTCGGAAGCTACAAGTTCGACGCGAGCCAGGTCTCGAAGCTCGACTGCTTTCACGCCAACGTCACCGGCCAGAAGCTCATCGCCGAGTTCACCTGGAACGACGTGAACCAGGCGATGTACTCGATCGGCGCGTACACGGGCACGGTCGGCACCGGCAGCGACGTGACGCCGACGAACGACGTGGTCGCGCCCAAGGTCGCCACGGGCTGGACCGGCGGCTGGGCGGACAGCTGGTCGACGTTGCGCCAGGAGATCTCGACCGTCGCGGGCGCGGCCGGCGATCCGTCGGGCAACCACGCCGAGATCGAGGTGTGGGCGCAGAACTACGGCCACGACGGCGCCTACGGCTGCACGTACAGCCCGGGCTGCTACCTCGGCAAGCTGCGCGAGCCGAACAGCACGCACTCGTACATGATCAACTTCCGCGATCCGTACGGCTACGCCGACCCGGCCGGCTACTACGACTACTGGCGCACGTGGGTGAAGCCGATCGACGCCAGGGGCAACGCCGGCACGCTCTACGCAGGCCCCTGGTTCTGACGCGCGGCGCGCGCGCGCGTCAGAGCGGCGCGCCCTGGCTGATCCACTCCATGATCACGATGTAGTCGGGATCGAGCGTGGTCAGGAACGTCGCGTTCGGGTGGTTGGGCGGATCCTCGTAGAGCGGCTTGGTGAGCAGGAGCGACAGCGCCGCCGTCTCCGGCGGGTTGACGACGCCGGGGCGGGCGATGATCGCGGCGTGCGCGTCGGCCGCGGGCAGGTCGAACTGGAGGAGCGCGGCGGTGCCGCCCGCGGTGTGACAGTTGGCGCAGCCGAGGCCGCCGTTCGCCGCCTTCTGCAGCCGCGGGTGCACGTCGGCGGTGAAGGTGCGCGCGCCCGGCGGCGGCGTCATGTCGTCGTCTCCGCCGCCCGTCGCCGCGAGCGTCGCGCCGTCGGCGACGGCCTCGACGGGGAGCTCGTACGTGCGGATCTCCGGGGTGCCGCCGCCGCCACCACCGCCGGCCTGGTAGT
The DNA here is from genome assembly GCA_019912685.1 of Kofleriaceae bacterium. Classification (GTDB taxonomy): domain Bacteria; phylum Myxococcota_A; class Polyangia; order Haliangiales; family Haliangiaceae; genus UBA2376. Next base: position 4,249 of record JAIOII010001177.1, on the reverse strand, counting down.
TGACCTTCAGCGTGTAGCTGCCGGGCGGCACGTCGAGGAAGCCGACGCGCGCCTTGCCGAGGTACGCGGTCGACACCGCGAGCGTCGCGTTCGAGACGAGGTCGCCGTTCTCGCCGAAGAAGTACGGGCCCTGGCCGACCGGCGCCCCGAGCGCGTCGACGAGCGTGATGTCGGCGAGCGGCACGCCCTCGAGCGGCGTCCCGTTGTTGCGGAGCAGGAGCGCGAACAGGACGGCGCGACCCGCGGTCGGCTCGAGGCCGAGCGACGCGTACTGGCGGCGCGAGTCGGCGACGCTCACGATCGTGAGGTCGGTCATCGCGAGCGACTGATCGAGGACGCGGATCGGCGCCGATCTCGTCGGCCGGTAGTTGGTGCGCGTCGCGGTCGCGTAGAAGACGCTGCCGGGCGGCACGCGCAGCTCGTAGTTGCCGGTCGCGTCGGAGCTGTCGCTCGAGGCCGGCGTCATGCCCTCCGTCGCGAGCGCCACGGTGTCGAGCGGCGCGTCCGTGAAGTAATCGAGCGTACGGCCGGCGACCGACAGCAGGGCCGGATCCGGGGTGGCGTCCACATCCCCACCCGCGTCGACGTCGTCATCGCCACCTCCCGCCGGCGGATCGCCGACACACGCGGCCAGAGCAAACGAGAGGGTGAGAAGGGTAGAGAGGCGACGCATGATCCCCTGTTCATCAAGCGTCGTGCCACTTTCGCTTCACTGTGCAGGGGTCGTACGCCCCCGAAATTGCAGCGTGAACCGTGGTCGTCGCCTGGGGGGGAGGTCCCCACCCTGCCACGCGTCTTGCCGGGATCAGAGGTGGGCCGTATGTTCCGCCGCCAACGCGGCGGATGCCGCAGGAGTCTCCGATGCTCGGCGATGATCTCCGCGAGGCGCTCACCTTCGATGACGTCCTGCTCGTGCCGGGATTCAGCGAGGTCCTGCCCAAGGACGTCGATGTCTCGACGCAGCTGACGGCGGCGATCGCGCTGCGCATGCCCCTCGTCAGCTCCGCGATGGACACGGTGACCGAGAGCGCCACCGCGATCCGCATGGCGCGCGAGGGCGGCGTCGGCTTCATCCACAAGAACCTCTCGATCGAGGATCAGGCGCGCGAGGTCACGCGCGTGAAGAAGGCCGAGAGCGGCATCGTCGTCGATCCGGTGACGGTGACCGGCGAGCGCCGGCTCGAGGACGCGCTGGCGCTCATGCGCCAGTACCGCATCAGCGGCCTGCCGGTCGTCGACGGCGAGAAGCGGCCGATCGGCATCCTCACCAACCGCGACGTGCGGTTCGAGCGGAACCTGACCCAGCGCGTCTCCGACGTGATGACGCGGAAGCTCATCACGGTGAAGGACGGCGTCGGGCTCGAGGCGGCCAAGGAGCTCCTCCACAAGAACCGCATCGAGAAGCTGCTCGTCGTCGACGACGTCGGCCGGCTGAAGGGCCTCATCACGATCAAGGACATCGAGCAGGCCGAGGCCCACCCGTTCGCGGCCAAGGACGACCTCGGCCGCCTGCGCTGCGGCGCCGCCGTCGGCGTCGGGCCCGACCGCGAGGCGCGCATCGACGCGCTCCTCGCCGCCGGCGCCGACCTCATCTGCGTCGACACCGCGCACGGCCACTCGGCCGGGGTGATCGAATCGGTCCGCCAGATCCGGAAGCAGTTCCCGAGGACCCAGCTCGTCGCCGGCAACGTGGCGACCGGTCCGGCGACGATGGCGCTCATCGAGGCCGGCGTCGACGCGGTCAAGGTCGGCGTCGGTCCCGGCCCGATCTGCACGACGCGCATCGTCGCCGGCGTCGGCGTCCCGCAGCTGACGGCGATCGCCGACGCGGTCGCCGCGGCGCGCGCGGCGGGCGGCGTGCCGATCATCGCCGACGGCGGCATCAAGTACTCGGGCGACGTCGCCAAGGCGCTCGCCGCCGGCGCGTCGACGGTGATGATCGGCAGCCTGTTCGCCGGCACCGACGAGGCGCCCGGCGAGGTCATCCTGTACCAGGGCCGCAGCTACAAGTCGTACCGCGGCATGGGCTCGATCGGCGCGATGAAGGAAGGCTCGAAGGACCGCTACTTCCAGGCCGACGTCGAGACGCCGCAGAAGCTCGTGCCCGAGGGCATCGAGGGGCGCGTGCCGTACAAGGGCCCGCTGCGCGAGTCGATCTACCAGCTCGTCGGCGGCCTGCGGTCGTCGATGGGGTACGTCGGCGCCGCATCGATCGAAGAGCTGCGCACCAACGCCCAGTTCGTGCGCATCACGTCGCAGGGCCTGCGCGAGTCGCACGTCCACGACGTGATCATCACGAAAGAGGCTCCGAACTACCGTGTGGAGTGACGCGACGGAATCGTGCCGCAGCGGGGCTGACCAGCGAACCCGGACACCCTGCATCATCGAGATCTGGGGGACGCGGCACACGTCCCCCAGACCCCCATCCGGGAAGTCCCGCGCAACGTCGACCAGACCACCAGCGGGCGTTCCGCGTCGCTAGGAGCTCGCAACCACCCATGGCACACCAGCTCGTCCTCGTCCTCGATTTCGGCTCGCAGTTCACCCAGCTGATCGCGCGCCGCGTGCGCGAGCAGGCCGTCTACTGCGAGATCCACCCTTACACGCTCACGATCGAGAAGATCGGCGCGATGAAGCCGGCGGCGATCATCCTCTCGGGTGGGCCGTCGTCGGTGTACGAGGAGGGGGCGCCGACGATCTCGCCCGAGCTCTACGCGCTCGGCGTGCCGATCCTCGGCATCTGCTACGGCGCGCAGCTGACCGCGCGGCTCCTCGGCGGCGATGTCCGGCCGGCGGACAAGCGCGAGTACGGGCGCGCGGTGGTGCGCGTGCGCGAGGAGGGCGCCGGCCTCGGCGCGTTCCGCGGCCTCCCCGGCGGCGAGGAGCTGACGGTGTGGGCGTCGCACGGCGATCACGTCGAGGGCCTGCCGCCCGGCTTCGTGCACACGGCGGAGAGCGACAACTGCCCCTTCGCCGGGTTCGCGCACGTCGACCGGAAGATCCACTGCGTGCAGTTCCACCCCGAGGTGGTGCACACGCCGCGCGGCGCCGAGCTGCTCGCCAGCTTCCTCTTCGGCGTCGCCGGGCTCGCCGGCGACTGGTCGATGGCGTCGTTCGTCGACGAGGCGGTCGCGCGCATCCGGGCGCAGGTCGGCCCCGACGGCCGCGTCATCTGCGGCCTGTCGGGCGGGGTCGACAGCTCGGTCGCGGCCGCGCTCATCCACCGCGCCATCGGCGACCGGCTGACCTGCATCTTCGTCGACAACGGCCTCCTCCGCCGCGGCGAGCGCGAGGGCGTGGCGACCATGTTCCGCGATCACTTCAAGGTCGACCTGCGCGTCATCGACGCGGTCGATCGCTTCCTCGACGCGCTCGCCGGGGTCACCGATCCCGAGAAGAAGCGGAAGATCATCGGCTACGAGTTCATCGCGGTCTTCGAGGAAGAGTCGAAGAAGGTCGTGAACGCCCGCTTCCTCGCCCAGGGCACGCTCTACCCCGACGTGATCGAGAGCGTGTCGGTGCGCGGACCGGCGGCCGTGATCAAGAGCCACCACAACGTCGGCGGCCTGCCCGAGCGCATGAACCTCGCGCTGGTCGAGCCGCTGCGCGAGCTCTTCAAGGACGAGGTGCGGCAGCTCGGCGCCGAGCTCGGCCTGCCGCGCCACATGCTCTCGCGCCAGCCGTTCCCGGGCCCGGGCCTCGCGGTGCGCTGCCTCGGCGACCTGAGCCGCGCGCGCCTCGACACGCTGCGCGCGGCCGACGCCGTCGTCGAGGAGGAGATCCGCGCCGCCGGGCTCTACGAGTCGATCTGGCAGGCGTTCGCGGTGCTGCTCCCGGTGCGCTCGGTCGGGGTCATGGGCGACGCGCGGACGTACGAGGAGGCGGTCGCGGTGCGCGCGGTGCACTCGCTCGACGGCATGACCGCCGACTGGGTGCCGCTGCCGTACGAGCTGCTCGGACGGATCTCGTCGCGGATCATCAACGAGGTGCGCGGGGTGAACCGCGTGGTGTACGACATCACGTCGAAGCCCCCGGGCACGATCGAATGGGAGTGACCGTTCGCGCGTTCCTCCTGGCGTGCCTCCCGGTCGCTGGGCTCCACGTCTCGGTGGCCGAGGCCGCGCCGTGGACGGCGGCGGGGGAGGGCGGGGTGCAGATCGACTGGAGCGCGGGGGCGCTCCTGGCCAAGGGCATCGGGCCGGCGGATCGGCACGCGCCGTCGCCGGCGGTCGCGCGCACGGCGTCGCGG
>JAIOII010001176.1 GCA_019912685.1 Kofleriaceae bacterium | reverse complement strand
GCCGCACCTCGGGTCCGAGGTCGATGTCGAGCGGCGCCGCGATCGCCGGCCGCGCCGCGAGCAGCGCGTCGGCCGCGCCCGCCGGGATCTGGGCGCTGTCGTACCAGTGCTCGAACGCCGTCTTCGCCGACGCGCACGGGCCCGGCGCGCCCGACAGGTCGCGCGTCTCGCCGGGATCGCGGCTCACGTCGTAGATCTCCCAGCTCGTGTGCGGGCTGACGTTGTAGAGGACGTGGCAGCGCGACGTCGCGGCGCCGCGCTTCTCGTGGTTCCCCTCGTACGACAGCTGCTGGAACACAGGCCGATCCAGATCGTCGGGCGCACCGGCCAGCCAAGGCAAGAGCGAGCGGCCCATCATCTCGGTCGTCGCGGGAGCGCCTGCCAGATTGGCAAGGGTGGGCATCAGGTCGACATGGCCGGCCGCGGTGCGCACGCGGCGCGGCGCCAGCCCCGGCACCCGGATGATGAAGGGCACCTTGGTCTGCGGGGCGTAGAGGTCGTAGCCGTGGAGCAGGATGCCGTGCTCACCGAAGCCCTCGCCGTGGTCACCGGTGACGACGACGAGCGTCTTCTCCCACAGCCCGCGCGCCTTCAGGTCCTCGACGAGCCGGGCGATGTGCATGTCGGTGAAGCGGATCTCCTGGTCGTACAGGTCGACGGGCGCCGTCCCGAACGACGGCACGCCGGGGTGCGCCTCGTACTCGTGGTGCGGATCGTAGTAGTGCACCCAGAGGAAGAAGCGCTTCGGCGCGTTCATCGCGACGAACGCGAGCGCCTTGTCGGTCTGCTGCGCCGAGGACGAGCCCCGGGTGTGCGCGGGATCCGAGCCCTGGTGCAGCCGCGCGTTCTCGTTGTCGTAGCTGTCGAACCCCTGGTTCATGCGCCGGCTGCGGTCGAAGTACCAGTAGTTGGTGATCGCGCCGGTCGTGAACCCCTGCGGCTTCAGCAGCTCCGCGAGCGTCGTCGCGCGCGGCAGGAGCCCGGGCCAGCCGGGGTGGCTCGTGTCGTAGAAGACGTCGAGCGGCAGCCGGCCGGTGAGCAGCGCGGGGATCGAGTACCGCGTCGACGGCGCGTGCGCCCACCCGGCCTCGAACAGCGCCCCCTCGGCGGCGATGGCGTCGAGGGTCGGCGTCGTCGGCCGCGGGTAGCCGTACGCGCCGACGTGATCGGCGCGCAGCGTGTCGATCGTGATGAGGACGAGGTTCCAGTCGGCGGGGACCGACGGCGGCACCGGCACGAAGCCGACGTCCTCGACCCGGCGCTGCGAGCGCGCGTCGCCGGCGACGCAGTTCTGATCGACGCCGTCGTCGGGGATGTCGGAGGCGCCGGGGTGGACGCGGCCGTCGAGGTCGTCGCAGTCGCCGCCGCCGAAGAGTGCCGAGTGCCCGTCGCGGTCGAGGTCGAACGTCCGCGTGAACGCGCGCGTCACGACGCTGCCGCCGCCCGAGTACGCGACCGCGGCCTTGATGACCGACGCGCTGTGGCCGGCGAGCGCCGCGAGCACGAGCACGACGAGCGGGGCGCCGGCC
>JAIOII010001175.1 GCA_019912685.1 Kofleriaceae bacterium | reverse complement strand
GCGGTGCCGGTCCCGGTGGCGGCGGCTCCGGACGCGGCGACAGGCGTGGTCGGCGCCGGCGCCTCGTCGGCGGATCGGCGCGGGGTGGCACGGACCTCGGCCTCCCGCGCCGCCTCCTTCTGACGCTTGACCTCTTCCTTCTCCAGCGCCGCGACCTCGTCCTCCGAGAGCTCGACGACGGAGAACTTCGGGCGCTTCTTCGGTGGCGGCGCAGGGGGAGGCGTCGGCGCGGCGGTCGGGCTCGTCTCCGGCTGCGCGACGGCGCTCGCCGCGGGCTCCGCGGTCGAGCCGCTCTTGCCGCCCGAGCTCGCGAGGACGATCGCGACGATGCCGGCGATCGACGCCAGCACGGCGCCGATGATGATGCCGGTCCGCCGACCGGAGGCGGGCGCCGGCGCGGCTTGCTGGCCGGTCAGGCTCTGCCCGGCAAGGCTCTGCCCCGCGCTTCCCGACAGCGTCGTGTTCGATTGGACGACCGTCGGGTACATGTGCGGCGGCTGCGTGACGACGGAGATCTGCTGGCTCGTCCGATGGACGAAGCCGTCGAGCTCGGCGATCAGCTCCTCCATCGAGCCGTGCCGCTCGTGCTCGGACTTCGCCAGCGTCCGCATGATGGTCGCCTCGAGCTCGGCGGGGATGCTCGGCTCGAACGACCGCGGCGACGGGGGCGGCTGGGACATGTGCGCCGACAGCAGCTCGCCGACGCCCTCGCCGACGAACGGCGGCCGCCCGCACACCATCTCGAACAGCATGCAGCCGAGCGAGTAGATGTCGGTGCGGTGATCGACCTCGCCGGCGCCGCGGCACTGCTGCGGTGACATGTACGTCGGCGTTCCCATGATCACGCCGGCGCGCGTCTTCACCACGCCCGCGCCGCTCGTGTCGGCGGCGAGCTTGGCGATGCCGAAGTCGAGCACCTTGACGCGCTCACCGCGGCCCTCCTCGTCGGGGACGAGGAACACGTTGTCGGGCTTGAGGTCGCGGTGGATGACGCCCGCGCGGTGCGCCGCGCCGAGCGCGACGGCGACCTGCCGCGCGAAGTAGACGGCCTGGTTCCACGGCAAGCGGCCAACGCGCTGGAGTCGCGCCTTCAAGCTCTCGCCCTGGAGGAGCTCCATGACGATGAACGCGGCGCCGTCGTCGCAGTAGCCGAAGTCGAAGACGTCGATGATGTTCGGGTGCCGGAGCCCGGCGGTGGCGCGCGCCTCGTTGAAGAAGCGGTTCACCATCTCCTGGTTGCGCGAGAACTCCGGCAGGAGGACCTTCACCGCCGCCGGTCGCCCGAGCATCGCGTGCTCGACACGATAGACGGCGCCCATGCCGCCTTCCCCGATCGCCGTGATGATCCGGTAATTGCCGATCCGGCCGTCCCTCATCGAGACCAGGGTAACACGTGACGTCTCGCTCCCGATGCCGCTACCCCATCGCTCACCCGGAGATCAGTTGAGGTAGCGCTCGTCGGTGCCGCGCTTCTTGCGCTTGCCGCCGCCGCCCTTGCCGTCGGGGCCGGACACGACCTTCAGGTGCGCGCGCGCGCGCTCGTAGCGCCAGCGGCGCCAGGTCGCGATCGGGTCGAGCTTGCCGGTCGTGAGGCCGGCGGCCATGAGCATCGCCGCCGCCATCGAGGCGCCCTCTTCCCAGTCCTGGCCGATGAGGATGAAGAGCGCGACGAGGCCGATCATGCCGTACATGAACTGGCGGCCCGTCATCGGCAGCACGCCGAAGAACTGGATCGGCTGGCGCGCGTAGAGGATGCCGAACGCGATCGCCGACGCGAACAACGTCGGGTCGAGGCCGACGATCGCGACGTTGCGCCCGGTCGCGAGCCCCATGAGCGTGCCGGCGAGGGTGCCGGCGAGCGCGGTGAGCCCGACGAAGAGGAGGAAGCGCCGCGGTCCCCACCAGCGCTCGAGCGCCGGCAAGAGCAGCCAGATCATGAGGCCCTGGAACAGGAGCGAGAGGATGCGGATCTCGATGAAAGGCCCGGTCAGGAGCGTCCACACGCGGCCCTCGTGCCACACCGCCTCCGCCGACGGCACGACCAGCTCGATCATGCGCGCCTTGTCGCTACCCGGCTGGTCCGGCGCGCCCTCGAGCATCGCGTAGACGAGCGACGTGCCCACCAGCGCGAACAGGAGGAACATCGCCACCCGCGTGATCTTCAGCTGGCTACGATCGAAGCTCTGGAAGACGGGGCGCCGCGCCACGGAGATACCGTAGCACGCGGCCACAGGGGCGGATGGTAGGCTTGTGGCCATGAGCCGCGTCGCGACGCGCACGGAGATGACCGCGGACGAGTACCTGCGCTGGGAACGCGAGCAGGTGGACAAGCACGAGTTCTTCCACGGGACGGTCTTCGCCATGGCGGGTGGAAGCCCCCGCCACAACGAGCTCTGCGGCAACGTGCTCGCCGCGCTGAAAGCCTTCCTGCGCCCGCGCGGCTGCAGCGTGCTCTCCTCCGATCAACGCGTCAGCTTCATGGCGCGTACCCGCTACGTCTACCCCGACGTCAGCGCCGTCTGCGGCCCTCTCGAGCTCGAAGCCGGGGACGTGCTCCTCAACCCGCAGATCCTGGTCGAGGTGCTCTCGTCCTCCACCGAGCAGTACGACCGCGGCATGAAGTGGGAAGGCTATCAGCGGCTCGCCTCGCTCACCGACTACGTGCTCGTCTCGCAGGCCGAGCCGCGCATCGAACACTTCCAGCGCGCCGCCGACGGCAGCTGGACGTACCGCGCCGCGGAGGCCGGCGGCCGCATCGTCCTCACCAGCGGCGCCGAGCTCGTCGTCGACGACATCTTCGCCGGCGCCTTCGCCCTCCCCGGCGACTGACGACCGCACGGACCCAGCGTGTGCCGTCGGGCAGCTCGGCCGGCGGAGGCGGCGCCGTGGTGCGACGGCGGAGCTCCAGCCCGCGAGGACGATCACGGCGGCGCGCACGATGCGACCGACACCCGAGCGCCGCCGGTTCCCGCGCCGAAAATTCGAGGACCCTCCGGCTCGTCGAGCGGGAGGGTCCCGGTCAGGTGGCGCGGGCGATCAGCGGACTTCGATCGCGAGCGTGCCGAGGTCCTCGAACTCGTTGCCGTAGTTCAGCGCGATGTCCGGGCTCGCCGCGACGGTCGGCGCGTCGCCGATCGACTGCTGCTGCGCGTTGAGCAGCGAGACGGCGATCGTGTACTGCGCGCCCGAGAGGCTCGAGGGCAGCGGGTCGGTGATCGTGCTCGCCGGCGCGAGGCCCTCCTCGCAGTCGACGATCGTGTCGATGAAGCTGCCGCCCTGCGCGGTCGCCACGATCGAGACGCCGTCCTCGCCGACGACCTGCGAGCAGTTGACGCTGCCGCCGCCGGTCGGGTTGAGGGTCCAGCTCAGCTGGTAGAAGGCGTGGTCGACGAAGATGCTGTGGTCGACCGGCGTCGATGCGCCCTGGACGATGTCGGTGACGAGGCTGCCCGACTCGGCGTAGAGGGTTGCCTCGGACGTGTCGGTCAGGCGCACCCAGACGAGATAGCGACCCTCGGGGAGATCGGCGGCGGTGCCGCCGCCGTCGGCGCAGTTGTACTTGTCGATGTACGCGTCACCCGCCGGCGCGCCATCGGGCAGCGCGTAGATGATCGCGGACGTCGCGCCCGCCGGACAGCCGGCCGGGATCGCGTTGCCGTTCTGATCGGCCGACAGCAGATCCCACGTGACCAGAGCGTCGCCGGTGTCGTCGTCATCGGAGACGATGATGCAACCAGCGGCCTGCGAGGCCGCGCCAATCACGAGAGCCGACAAGATAAGATTCTTCATGGTTCCTCTCCTCGGGGGTCAGGATGCTTTGTCCCTGGATTCGTAGCAAGGGGCGGGCCCGCAACCTGTTGCGGCGGGCACACGCACGGACGACCACAGATGCACGTGTCGGCCGTACAGTCGTCGACCTTCACGACTAGCAAGACCGCGTCCAACGTCACCGCCTCGCCGACCGTCACGTCGCGTACGATCGGAGGCGGCGTCACGAACAGCTCGGAAGCTGGCTCGTTTCCGTCCGTGCACTCGGGTGTGATCTGAAGCGACACCTCGCCGGCCGGCAGATCGAACGCCGTCACGCCGTGATTTGCGATGCACGGGAACGCCGTGAAGCGCCTCGTCGATGGCGTTTCCCACCACAGGCGGATGCGCGCGATGGCCCCGCCGGCGCAGTCGTCGATGCGCTGGTCGCGCGTCGAGCGCAACGCCCAGCTCAGCTCGACAGCTCCTCCGGTGGCTTCCGTACATCCGTGAACTCCGAGACACACAACAGTCGCCCATGCGCACCACACCATCGTGGCCCTGGAACGACAGATGCCCGGTTCGACCTCTGGTCGCGGCAAGCTATTCATCATGCGTCCGGAGCGGCGCCAGGTGCGCGACCGAGATCACGTTTGACCTCGGCGCGAACGGCATGGTACTCCGTAACCATCGAAGATGCCAGAGATTTCCTCGGTCGTTGGCGTTGCCGCCGGCGCTGCGGAGGCGAACACCGACATCCTGTCGCTCATCCAGGAAGCCCACTGGATCGTGCAGCTGGTGATGGCGGTGCTCGCCGCGCAGTTCCTGTTCGGCCTCTACATCATCATCTACAAGACGCTCTACCTGAACCGGGCGAAGAAGGAGTCGGACATGTTCAACGAATCCTTCTGGCGGTCGCGGGACATCGAGCAGATCTACAAACACGCGCAAGCGCTGCGCAACAGCCCCATCTCGCAGATGTTCCTTGCGGGCTACACCGAGCTCGCGAAGCTCGCGTCGGACGAGCGCCTGAAAGGTGATCGCGAGGGCAACCTCGAGAACATCGGGCGCGCGCTGCGCAAGGCGCAGACCGTCGAGACCACGAAGCTCGAGCAGCTCACGCCGTTCCTCGCGACGACGGGCTCGGCGGCGCCGTTCATCGGCCTCTTCGGCACGGTGATCGGCATCATGATCGCGTTCCAGAAGATCGCGAAGGAGGGCAACGCGTCGATCGACACCGTGGGCCAGCCGATCGCCGAGGCGCTGTTCGCGACCGCGATCGGCCTCGTGGCGGCGATCCCGGCGGTCATGGCGTACAACTACTTCGTGCGCCGCATCCGCGTCCTGCGTAGCGAGATGGAGACGTTCGAGCAGGACTACCTCAACATCATCAAGCGCCACTTCCTGCACTGAGGAGCCACGTCCCATGGGCATGAAGACCGGCGGTGGTGGTGACGACCTGAACAGCGAGATCAACGTGACGCCGCTCGTCGACGTCATGCTCGTGCTCCTCATCATCTTCATGGTGACCGCGCCGATGCTCAACACCGGCGTCGAGCTGGACCTGCCCCAGGTGCCGGCGCAGAAGCTCGAGGAGCAGAAGAAGCAGGTCGTGCTCACGATCACGAAGGAGCGTCAGCTGCGGCTCGATGGCACGCCCATCAAATGGAGCGAGCTGCAGGTGAAGCTTCAGGCCAACGAGAAGGTCAAAAAGGACCAGGTGATCTACATCGAAGGCGATTCGACGCTGCCCTACGCGGTCGTGGTGACCGCGATGGCGCTCGCCAAGGACGGCGGCGTCCCCAAGGTCCAGCTCCTGACCGACCCGTCGCAGCGGATCGACACCGCGGAGCTCGACAAGGCGCGCTGACATGGCGACGGTCACCGAAAAGGAGATGCAGATCTACTCCGGCGTGGGGACGCTGTTCATCACGTCGGTGATCGTCGCGCTCGCGATCAAGGGCCCCGATCTCTCGCTCTTCGGCAAGGGAAAGAAATTCGAGGGCGGCTCGTCCGTCGAAGACATGGAAGTGATCGACGCCGCCCTCGCCGAGCTGCCCAAGAAGCCGGAGCAACAGCCGCAGAAGAAGTTCCGCGCGCCGGATCCGAAGCAGCCGGTCGTGGTGCCCAAGCGCGACGACGAGCCCGATCCGGTCGACAAGCCCGACGTCAAGCCGACGACCGATCCGGTCGACCCGCTCGCGCAGTTCCGGCGCGACAACAACGAGGACGAGCCGATCGGCAAGCCCGACGAGCAGGCGGTCGGCGCGTTCGACGGCTCCGAGTTCGGGTTCGGCGACGTGACCAAGGGCGATCCGTACCTCGGGCGGCTGAAGGCCGACCTCCTGCGCGTCTGGAACTACCCCGAGATCCTCTCGGACGTCGGCACGCCGATCGGCTGCATCCACATGGAGCCCGACGGCAAGATCGAGACCTGGGAGCTGCGCGAGAAGAGCGGCAACTTCGAGCTCGACGACTCGGTCGAGCGCGCGCTCAAGAAGCTGCAGGAGGTGCGCGACGAGGACCCCGTTCCCGTGCCGCCGCACCTCATCCCCACGACGAGGAAGTGGATATGCTACCGAATGAAGGTAAAGGAATGATGCGCGCGGTCCTGGTGGTGTTGATCGCGCTGTTCGCGAGCGCATCCGCCGACGACGGCGTGATCATCGACGTCACCGGCGCGAAGCGGAGCAAGTACCCGATCGCGATCCCGCTGGCCGTGGGATCCGACACCGCGGTCGCGCGCGAGATGCAGCAGATCCAGACGTTCGATCTGAACGTCTCCGGCTACTTCAAGGTGCTCGACCCCGCCGGCTTCCTCGCCGATCTCGAGAGCGAGAAGCTGGGGATCGATCCGGAGAAGTGGAAGTCGGTCGGCGCCTACGGCGTCATCAAGTACCGCGTGGTCACGAGCGGCGCGAACATCGAGCTCACCGCCAACCTGTACGAGGTGTCGAAGGGCAACACGCCGGTCCTGACCCGGACGTACAAGGGCACGAAGGCCGACCTGCGCAAGATCACGCACGCGTGGTGCAACGAGGTCGTCTTCTATTACACGAAGGAGCAGGGCTTCTTCGGCTCGAAGATCGCGTTCGTCGCCAAGAAGCGCGGGCAGTCGACGGTGATGGTGGTCGACTTCGACGGCGCCAATCCGTACGCGGTGTCGCGCAACACCTCGACGAACATGCTGCCGGCGTGGGCGCCGGGCGGCGGGCAGATCGCCTACACGAGCTACATGCGCAACAACCCGGATCTCTACATCGCGCCGGCGGGCGGCGGACGGCCGAAGAAGCTGTCGAGCCACCGCGGCATGAACACCGGCGCGAGCTTCTCGCCCGACGGCTCGAAGATCGCGGTGACGCTGTCGAAGGATGGCAACCCGGAGATCTACGTGATCAGCGCGAAGGACGGGAAGATCCTCACGCGCATCACCAACAACAAGGCGATCGACACGTCGCCGGCGTGGTCGCCGGACGGCAGCCAGCTCGCGTTCGTGTCCGACCGCGAGGGCGGCCCGCAGATCTTCGTCGTGTCGGCGTCGGGCGGCGCGGCCAGGCGCGTCAGCTTCAACGGCAACTACAACACGACGCCGACGTGGTCGCCGGCCAAGGGCGCGCAGGTGATCGCGTACACGACGCGCGACGGCGGCCGCTACGACATCGTCACGCTCGACCTGGCGACCAAGAAGATGACGCGCATCACGCAGGGCGAGGGCTCGAACGAGGAGCCGTCGTTCTCGCCGAACGGCCGCGTCATCGCGTTCGCGTCGACCCGCTCGGGCGGCTCGGGCATCTACATCGCCAACGCCGACGGCACCGGCACGGCGACCAAGGTCTACAGCGGCTCGGTCACCGGCATCGACTGGGGACCCGCGCCGAAGATGTGATCCTCAGAACGCGCCGCCGACGCTGAAGACGATCTGCTCGCGCGACGGATGGAGGCGCGGCGTCGGCAGCGTGCGCGCGGTCGAGGCGGGCGCGGCGCCCTCG
>JAIOII010001174.1 GCA_019912685.1 Kofleriaceae bacterium | reverse complement strand
CCTCGGCGCCGACGAGTACGGCATGCACACGTACGTCATCGCCTTCCTCAAGGCGGGCCCGAACCGGGGCCAGTCCGAGGAGGAGGCGCAGGCGCTGCAGAAGGCGCACATGGCGAACATCGAGCGCATGGCGAACGAGGGCACGCTCGTCCTCGCCGGGCCGTTCCTCGACGATGGACAGCTCCGCGGCATCTACGTGTTCAAGGTCGCCACCGTCGAGGAGGCGCGCGCGCTCACCGCGACCGACCCGGCGATCCAGGCCGGTCGGCTCGAGATGGAGCTGCACCCCTGGTACGGCTCGGCGGCGCTGCAGGAGGTCACCGCGATCCACCGGCGCCTGCAGGCGAAGCAGATCGGCGATCGATAGCGACCGGCAGCGGCTCGATGTCGTGGGCGCGCGAGCGCCTCGCCGATCCGCAGACGAGGACACTCCCTCGCGCGCGCGCCGCGCGGCCCGCGCCCTTTGCGGTCGCGAGCGGCTCGCCGCGGCGGCCGGCGCACGAGGTGCGCACGGTGTCGCGTGGGATCGCCGACATCGCGAGGCGCGGTTCTTGCTTGATCAACGGAATGCCATGCGTGCAGCCAGTCTCGTCATCCCGTTCCTGATCGGCGTGCTCGCCACGCCGGTCCTTGCCGGCAAGAAAGCCGACGTCACGATGCCCGACCGGATCACCGTCGGCGACCGGACGCTGACGCTCAACGGGATGGGCCTGCGCGAGGCGACGTGGGCGAAGGTCGACGTCTACGTCGCGGGGCTCTACCTCGAGAAGGTGTCGTCGGACGCCACCGCGATCATCTACTCGACCGAGACCAAGCGCATCGTCCTGCGGTTCAAGCGACACGTCGATCGCAGCGACATCCTCGGCGCCTGGCACTCGGGGTTCCGGAACAACGCGACCGTGCCGCTCGCGAAGATCGAGAAGGAGATGAAGACGCTGGACTCCTGGATGCCCGCGTTCTCGAAGGGGCACGAGCTGTCGTTCACGTACCTCCCCGGCCAGGGCATCGCGGTCGACATCAACGGCACCCGCAAGGGCGTCATCGCCGGCGAGGACTTCGCGCGCTCGCTGTTCGCGATCTGGCTCGGACCGAAGCCGCCGACCTCCGCCCTCAAGTCCGGAATGCTGAGCAAGCACTGAGCTACGTCGACGACGCGCCCCAGCGGCGCCGCGCCACGACATGCCATCCCAGGCCGATGGCGATGATGCCGAGGCCGACGAGCCAGATCCGCGCGTCGACCCAGAACGCGAGCCCGAGGCAGCTCGCCAGGCCGACGGCCGCGACCCAGCGCGGATAGCGGCGGTGCTCGGGAGGGAGCCGGAGCGCCGCGAGGTTGGTCAGCGCGTAGTAGATGAGGACGGTGAACGCGCTGAACGACCACGTCGTCTTCACGCTGCCGAGGAGCGTGAGCCCCGCGATGCCGATGCCGGTGACGATGACCGCGCGCCGCGGCGACGCGTGACGCGCCTCGACGTGCGCGAGCGCGGGCGGCATGTCGCCGCGCCGTCCCATCGCCAGGAGCACGCGTGACAGGCCGAGGAGCAGGTTGAGCAGCACCCCGACCATCGCCGTCACCGCGGCGACCGCGATGAGGTAGCTGACCTGCGACACGGAGAGCTCGCGCGCGACGACCTCGAGCGGCGCCGCCGCCTCCTTCGTGGCGGCGCCGAGCGCGCCGGCGCCGACCGTCGCCACGGCGACGCCGACGACCGCGACGTAGAGCGCCATCGTCGACAGCAGCGCGACGATGATCGCGCGCGGGATGGTCTTCGCGGGCTCCTTCACCTCCTCGCCCAGCGTGGCGATGCGCCCGTAGCCGGTGTACGCCACGAACATCAGCGCCGTCGCGTGGAGCAGGTCGCGCGGGCTCGCGCCGGTGAGCGCCCCTTCGAAGTGGGTCCCGGCGCCGTCGATCGCGGTCGGGATCCCGACGAGGGCGAAGGCGACGAGCGCCAGGAGCGTGAACGACACGATGATCGCGTTGGTGCGGTTGGAGCGCTGCATGCCGCCGGCGAGGACCGCGGTGAGGACGGCGACGATGGCGACGCCGACGCCGACCCGCGCCCAGTGGTCGGTGACGTCGAACGCGGCGAGCGTGTAGCCGGCGAAGCCGAGCGCGGCGGTCGCCGCCGACGCCGACTTCGCGCAGAGGAACATCCAGCCCGCGGTGAACCCGAGCGTCGGGTTCAGGTAGCGATAGCCGTACGCGTACGTGCCGCCGCTGACCGGATGGCTGGCGGCGAGCTGCGCGCTCGAGAGCCCGTTGAAGGTCGCGACCACCGCCGCGAGCGCGACCGCGAACACGACGGCCGGCCCCGCGATCCCGGCGGCGACGCCGACGCTGACGAAGATGCCGGTGCCGACGATCGACCCGAGGCCCATGAGGACCGCGCCGGGGATGCCGACCACGCGCGCGAGCTGGCCGCTCATGCTGGGACCGTCACCTGGAGGAAGTCACGACGACAACCGATAACGGTCGCCGTTATACCCCAGCCCCAGGTCCGGCGTGACGCGCGCGCGCAGCGTCTCGGTCATGCGCACCGCGACGACCACGCCGGACGCGAAGGTCAGGGCCGCGACGACCCACATCGCGGCGGACAGGCCGAGCGCGTCCGCGGTGAGGCCGGCGAGGATCGCGCCGAACGCGTAGCCGAGGTCGCGCCACAGGCGGTAGACGCCGACCGCCGAGGCGCGCCACGTCGGATGGGCGACGTCCCCGATCGCCGCGAGCAGGGTCGGATACACCATCGCGGTGCCCAGGCCGAGGAGGACGGCCCCGGCCGCGAAGCCGGCGTAGCCGCTCGACAGGACGATCACCGCGATGCCGACCGCCTGAACCCACATGCCGCTGGCGATGAGCCACTTGCGCCCGACCCGATCGGACCACGCGCCGGTGAAGAGCTGGCCGATGCCCTGCGTCGCGGGATAGATCGCCGCGAGCATGCCGATCTGCGCGAGCGACATGTCCGCCGCCGCGAAGAAGAGCGGGAAGAGGCCCCAGGCCATGCCGTCGTTGAGGTTGTTGACCAGGCCGGCCTGGCTGACGCTCGACAGCTCGCGATCGAGGAGCGTCGTCCGCCAGAAGACCTCGCGCTGCGACGGGATGCCGCCCGGTGGCAGCTCGCCCTGGAGCTTCGCCTCCGCCGCGACGTGGTGCCTGGTCTCGCGCACGACGATCGCGGAGAGCGCGAGGCCGACGACGACGAACCCGACGCCGAGGTAGAACGGCTCCGGCCGCAGGCCGTAGTGCGCCGCGATGAACCCGGTCGCGAGCGCGCTGCCCGCGACGGCGAAGTAGCCGGCGAACTCGTTGAGCCCCATCGCCAGCCCGCGCCGCTGCGGCCCCGACAGGTCGATCTTCATGATCACCGTCGTCGACCAGGTGAGCCCCTGGCTGACGCCGAGGAGCGCGTTCGCGACGAGCACCCAGGTCCAGCTCGGCGCCCACATGAGCAGGAACGGGACCGGCGCCGCGACCAGCCAGCCGCCGACCAGCACGTGCTTGCGCCCGAACCGATCGGAGAGCCGGCCCGCGAGGTAGTTGGTCAGCGCCTTGGTGACGCCGAACACGACGATGAACGACAGCATCGCGGTCCTGGCCGCGAGGTGGAACTCCTCCTCCGCCATCGGCGAGAGGATCGACCGCTCCATGCCGACCATCGCGCCGACGAACGCGTTGACCACGACGAGCAGCGTGAACTGCGCGAGGTTCTCGCGGATGCCGAGCCTGACGTCGCTCATCGCGCCCACTGGTCGGCGAGCGCCTCGACGAACTCGTCGCGCGACTTCGACAGGAACGGGTTCCACCGCCGCTCGAAGGCGATCGTGCTCGACGGCTTGCCGCTCATCCCGGCGCCGCACGCCGAGCCCGCGAAGTGGCCGGGGTAGACCTCGAGCTCGTCCGGCAGCGTCAGGAGCTTGTCCCGGATGCTGTCGAACAGCTCGCCGGCGTTCTCTCGCGCGCGCCCGGGCAGGTCCGGCCGGCCGACCGCGCCGACGAACAGCGTGTCGCCGGTGAGGACGAACCACGGATCGGTGCCGCGCCGCAGGTCGGTCACCACCAGGCAGATGCTCTCGGGCGTGTGACCGGGCGTGTGGCGCACGGTGACGCGCGTGTTGCCGAGCGCGAGCTCCTGGCCGTCGTGCAGCGGCTCGAACGGGATGGCCGTGCTCGCCGACGCGTGGAGCGCGTAGACCGCGCCGGCGCGCGCCGCCAGCGCCGGGCCGCCGGATCGATGATCGGCGTGGAGGTGGGTGTCGATCACGTGGGTGATGCGCATCCCCTTGGACGCGGCGAACGCCAGGTACGCGTCGACGTCCTCCTCGTGCGGGTCGACGACCGCGCAGATGCCGAGGCCGCCGCAGCCGAACAGGTACGCCGCGCAGCCGGTCGCGAAGTAGTAGTAGGGCTTGAAGATCATCGCTGCGCTCCTTCGCCATCGGACTCGATGCGCCAGCCGCGGGCGCGCCAGTCGGCCACGCCCTGCTCCATCCGGTGCGCGCGGTACCCCTTCTTGCGGAGCAGCTCGACCGCCTCGATCGCCATCACGCAGTACGGCCCGCGGCAGTACGCGACGACCTCGCGCCGCTTCGGCAGCTCCTCGAGGCGCGCCTTCAGCTCGCCCACCGGGATCGACAGCGCGCCCGGGATGTGGCCGGCGCGGTACTCCTCGGCGGGGCGGACGTCGATCACGGTGACCTCGCCGGACTTCACGCGCCGGAGCAGCTCGTCGCCCGCGACGCCCTCCAGCTCGCCGCGCGCCTCGAAGTACGCGCGCGTGACCTGCTCGACCTCGGCGAGCCGGGCCTCCGCCAGCCCGCGCAGGGCCACGAAGAACCGGCACACCTCGTCGTCGGCGAGGCGGTACTCGACGTAGAGGCCCTTCTTCTCCGCCTCGACGAGGCGCGCCGCCCGCAGGACCTGGAGGTGCTGCGACGCGTTCGCGATCGACAGCGCCGCCTGGTCGGCGAGCGACTCCACCGTCCGCGGGCCCTGGCACAGGAGGTCGAGCAGCTCGAGGCGCTTCGGCGCGGCGACCGCCTTCCCGAGCCGGGCCAGCTGCTCGTAGATGGCGTCCTTGAACCGCCGCTGGGGTGTCGTCATGTGCTCTACTATTCAATAGATCTCTTTAATAGTCAAGAGGCGACCGCGCCTCCCGCCGGGTGGCGCCGCGTCGCGGTACCGTTCGCTCATGCGCTGGCTCGTCGCGCTCGTCCTCCTCGCCGGGTGCCCCGCG